>WLHM01000020.1 GCA_009702725.1 Actinomycetota bacterium
CATGGCACAAGTAGCAGTAACTGCCACCAACCGGACTGACCGCGATCATGCAGGCGTCGGCAACCGACGGCTAGTGTCGGGATTACAAAAGCCAGCGAAATAACAATGGCGATGCCGTAGATAACTGCTCCTACGGACGAGGTGCCGCCTGACCCTCCGCTCGCCACTAAGCCGGCGCCGATCCCGGCTGGGATTCCCGACACCAACACGGTGAATAGGTAGAAGAACCAAAACTCCGACCGTTTGGCCCGACCGTTAAAAGTGCCGTACTTCTTAAGGCAGGTTGAAACCGCGGTACCGAAACTCATAACCCCTCCAAAGTCGTGCTCTCCCTGTGCTGGCGAGCCTAAGAATATTACCTCCTAATCTTTGCTCGTCATAGCGAAAGGGCCCGGTCAATGACCGAGCCCTTCACTTTGAAAGCCGTACTAGGCGGGAGCTGGACCGTGCGCATTATCGCCCGGCTTTGATGGCTGAGCCCAGAAGATAATCAAGATAATGAATCCCACACACGGGATAATCAGCAGTAACTGCAGCCAACCTGATCTGCCGGTGTCATGTAGCCGGCGGCTACCTACCGACAACTGCACCACTAAGAAAATGATGCCAATGATGGCCGAGAAAACACCATACCCAGCGTCGCCATTTAGGTTCAGTGCCGTGGCCAGGAAGTTAATCACGATGCCGAGTATTGCTACGAAGAGGTAGAAGTACCAGAATTCTGATCGGCTAGCGCGGCCCGAGAACACCCCGATTTTCCTGAAACACGTAGAGATTGATTGTCCGAAACTCATAACTCCTCCAAAATAGCGAACCCCCTATGCCGGCTGGCGTAGGAGCATTACCAATAAATTCCTTAGAGATGAAACGAAAGGGCCCGGTTAATTACCGAGCCCTTCCACTTTGGGAACCTAGTTATGCGTTCGCCGCGCCATACTTATTGTCACCGGGTGTGCTCTTAAGGAGAGCCAGTACGAGTAACAAGATGGTGCCGATACCGCAAGCAAGCATCAAAACGTAGCCGAGCAGCACCAGCCACCCCGACTTATCCGAGTCGTGCACCCTGCGAACCATCACCGAAATCCCCGGCAGCAAAGTGATAAGGCCCCAGATTAGGGTCAGGACGCCAACACCGGGATTATCAAACGGTACAACTGTCCCGCCGATATTCATTTCCTGAGTTGATGCGCCCATTTGTAGACCCGTGGCACTATCTATGAAGTAAAAGATCGCGGCAAAGATGTAGACAAAGAGAAAGAAATACCAGAACTCGGAGCGACTAGCGCGCCCGCTGAAAGTGACATACTTCTTGAAGCAGGTTGAAATAGCTTGTCTGTAACTCATTTGCGCTCCTTGGATTCGCGCCCCTCCTCAGGAGCGTTCACCCACATTGTGGCGGAAACTCAGCCAAATGTTGTCAATTTAGGAAGTTTTTTCACCATAAGTGTTGGCTCCGGGGGTACCCCCCATTACCCAAAAGACCAAAAGCACGATATTCCCGCACGGCACCAAGGTCAGCAATTGCAGCCAACCCGACATGCCGCGGTCATGCAGGCGGCGGCAGCCAACGGCGTAGGTGGGCACCAGTAGCCCTAGTGCCACCACGATCGCCACTACGTAGAAAATCATTCCGATAACCAGCAGGGGCCCATTTGCCTGACCACCTGGATTGCCGACGCTGGCCGCGATTACGAATACGCCACCAATCAGTGCAATAACACCGGTCACCAGCGTCTGAAACAGCATCCACCACCAAAACTCCGAACGCTTCGCCCGTCCTTCGAAGGTTGCATACTTTTGAAAGCAAGTGCGGACCGCAGCTGCGAAAGACATTGCATCTCCTTCTAAGAACGGGCGAAGTTACAGTTCGTTAAGCGACGATGACTTCGAGTGTTACCACTGCAACAACATCAGGATGTAGTTGAACTCGGGCACTGTGCTTGCCGATCGTCTTGATCGCCTTGGGGATCTCGACCTTGCGCTTCTCGAGCACCACGCCACTTGAGTTCTTGACAGCAGCGACGACGTCAGCGGTAGTAACCGAGCCGAATAGCCGGCCCGTCTCGCCAGCACGTGAGGAGAGAACAACTGTTAGGGCTTCAAGTTGCTGCTTTACTTCATTGGCATGGTCAAGGCCACGGATCTCGCGTACCTTACGGGCGCGCTTAATCTGAATTACCTGCTTTTCGCCACCTTTTGTCCAGCCAATGGCTAGACCACGAGGCATCAGGTAGTTGCGGCCGTAACCGTCTTTGACGGTCACTATGTCGCCAGCCCCACCAAGGCCCGTAACTTCTTCAGTAAGAATTAGTTTCATAATCAATCAACCTATCGGGAAGTTGGGATGTAGGGCAGGAGTGCCATTTCGCGAGCGTTCTTGACAGCGGTTGCAACCGCGCGCTGCTGTTGAACGGTCAGGCCAGTGACGCGACGTGCACGAATCTTGCCGCGATCAGAAACGAACTTGCGAAGCAAGTTGACGTCCTTGTAATCAACAACTTTCACATCTGGCTTTAGAAGTGGGGTTACCTTCTTAAGGGGAATCTTGTCGCTTGCGCGCATTGGGCGCCGCTTCGTGTCTTTTTCTCTGTCTCGTCCCATGATTGGGTCGCTCCTTAGTTATTGAGTCTGTGAGTGTGTCAGTGAAGTGTTAGAACGGAGGCTCATCGAAAGCTGCGCCGCCGGCACCGCCGGTAGCCCATGGGTCTTCTGTTGGTGCGCTACCGCCGCTATTGCCACCGGTGTTTTCACCGGGTGCCCCGCCTTGACGCGCGACGCGATTGACCTTGGCCGTTGCATAACGCAGCGCCGGGCCCACGTCTTCGACTTCGAGTTCCATTACCTGGCGCTTTTCACCCTCGCGGGTTTCGTATGAACGTTGCCGCAGCCGACCAGAGACAATGACGCGAGTGCCTTTGGTAAGAGATTCGGCAACGTTCTCCGCATACTGACGCCACACACTGCAACGCATGAAGACGGCCTCGCCGTCCTTCCATTCATTGGTTGTCTTGTCAAGAACACGCGAGCTCGATGCGACGGTAAATGAAGCAACGGCTGCACCGCTTGGGGTGAAACGCAACTCCGGGTCATTGGTTAAGTTGCCAATGACGGTAACGGTGATATCGCCGGCGGCCATTACTTAGCTTCTTCTCTTACGTCTTCCGGGCGCATCACTTTGGTTCGCATCACGGCTTCGTTTAGACCCAGTTGACGGTCTAATTCAGCGACAGCAGCCGGGGTAGCAGTGAGGTTGATGACCGCGTAGATGCCTTCGGTCTTCTTATTGATCTCATACGCCAACCGGCGACGTCCCCAGATATCAACTTTCTGGACGCTGCCACCATCGCCCTTGACCACATTTAAAAAAGTGTCAAGGCTTGGGGCAATTGTCTTTTCTTCCAGATCAGGGTCCAAAATGACCATGACTTCATAACGACGCATAGACAACCCACCTCCTTCGGACTAAACGGTCACGGTCGATCCGTGACAGGAGGGTTTCTGCGTGCCTGCGGTTCGACGAAAAACCACTTCGCCAGGTTGCAGGGATCCCCAAGATTAGCGGGGTTAAGGGTGAAACCAGAAATCGGGGCTATCCACAGGACTCAAAATCAGGCTTGCGCTCGAAGTTTTCGTCGACTGGACTTGCCCCATGGCCCTAAGACTCACCCCGAACAGTCGGGAAACTTCGCGGTACCGTAAGTGGTACCAAATACGGTACCGTTTGCCTATGGCCATGAATCTTCGACTCCCCGACGAGCTCGCCGAGCGCCTTCGGGCACTCGCTGACGAGACCGGTCGCAGCCAGCAAGTCCTGATTAAGGCCGCTATTGAGCAATTTCTCGACCAGCAACAACTCAAGCACTTAAACCCATGGCTTCGTGCGAATCTTCAGCCTGCGCGAATGCCGCCACGGTCTCCGGCTATTCCCCGCCGACCTGTGCCGCCCGGTTGGGACAGCACGGCGATAGTTCGAGACCTGCGCGGATCAAAGTGACGCCACTCGTTTACTGCGATTCCAGCGTCTTACTCAAGCGTGTCCTCGACGAAAGCGACAGCAACAATTATGAGCAGTTGCTTAGTCGGCTCATTGATCAAGGTGCAACTTTGATCAGCTCTGAACTCGCTTTGATTGAAGTGCGTCGCGCACTCGGTCGCGGAGCGAAAAGCACTGATAATGTTGATGAAACTGATAAGTCTCTCGAGGAAATATTCGCTGATATCGGCCTCGTCAAGATTAATGAAGACGTGGTGAACGTCGCGGGGCGCCTGCCTGGGCGCCACTTAGGCTCACTTGATGCAATTCATGTGGCCACGGCACTCCTAAGCGAATCCACGATTGTGTTAACCGGTGATATCCAGATGCGTAGCGCCTGCCAGGAGATTGGGCTGGTCGTCGCCTGAAATTCATCAGGCTTGCTCGGGCATTGCCCCTACAGGCTCTGGCAAAGCTTTCTAGGCCTAGCGCCGTAGGCTTACCCCATGCAGGTAGCACTATGCGAATAGCGACATGGAACGTAAATTCTGTGACCGCGCGTCTGCCCAGAGTCCTCGAGTGGTTGGCGGCAAACAAGCCTGATGTGGTGGCGCTGCAAGAACTCAAGTGCACCGACGCCGCCTTCCCGATGCAGCCGATCCAGGATTTGGGTTACGAAGTTGCCTCCCATGGCACCGGGCGCTGGAACGGGGTCGCGTTGTTAAGCCGCGTAGGCCTAGTTGACATCACCCGAGGCCTCGTCGATCAGCCGCAATATGAAGGTGCTGATGAGCCGCGCGCAATAGGCGCCACTTGCGGTGGAGTGCGCATCTGGAGTGTGTACGTGCCTAACGGGCGTGAGCCTGGGCATGACCACTACAACTACAAGCTCACTTGGTTTGCAGCCTTGCAAGAAACAATTGCGAAGGAACTAGCTGCCGATCCAGATCGCCCCCTTGCGGTAATTGGCGACTACAACGTGGCACCCACCGATGAGGACGTCTGGGATATCACCCAATTCACCGACAGCACCCATGTAACCAAACCCGAGCGCGAAGCGCTCACCAAGTTGCGTTCAGTTGGGTTAGTCGAAGTTATGCCCCGCTCATTAAAGGGCTACCCGTATACCTTCTGGGATTACCGTCAGGCCGCTTTTGGCCGGGGCTGGGGTATGCGCATCGATCTCGTGTACGCAAACGAACCATTCGCCACCCTCGTAACTGACGCCTATATCGATCGCGAAGAACGTAAAGGAAAAGGCGCATCAGATCACGCGCCGGTCGTTCTCGATCTGGATCTTGGTTAATTGATGACACTTACTGTCCGCACAATAACCTCGAATCAACATCGGGAATGGATTACGTCAAGACCGTCAGTTTCATTTCTGCAGCTTCCCGAATGGGGTGCGATAAAGGTTGGCTGGACTTCAGAATCCCTTGGTTGGTTCGATGGGGTGAGGCTTGTTGGCGCGGGCTTAGTTCTATATCGCTCTGTCCCGAAAATTAAGGCACGTAGTCTCGCCTATATCCCCGAAGGCCCCGACATTGATTGGCTACGCGAAAGACTGCCCGGAGCCACGTTGGATGACTGGCTTAATCCGTTGCTCGCGCACTGCAAAGCGCGTGGTGCCTTTCAATTGAAGATGGGGCCGGCCCTTGCAACGAGGCGCTGGGAAACTGAAACCATAAAGGCGGCAATTGCCGACCGTGCTGCTGGTGCCAAGAACCCGCCGGCTCGAATAAGTGATCTGGTTGCCGACTGGCATTCGACCAAGGCCATGCAAGTTGTTGAACGACTGCAATCACGGGGTTGGGTGCAAGAAGGTGGCGACGAAGCTGGGTTCGGTGACGTGCAACCCCGTTACGTATTCCAACTCAACCTGGCCAACCGTTCAATCGGAGATATTTTTGGCAGCTTCAACCAACTGTGGCGCCGTAATATTCGTAAGTCTGAGAAGGCCGGTGTCGAGGTCACTCAGGGTGGTTTCGCAGATCTAGCCGCATTTCACTCCATCTACGTCGAAACCGCTCAGCGTGATCAGTTCACACCACGCTCGCTTGCCTACTTCGAAAGGATGTGGCAGCAGCTAAACGACGTTGAGCCTGGCCGCCTATCACTGTACTTAGCAAGCCATGAGGGCCACGTCGCAGCAGCAACGTTGATGATTCGTGTTGGTATCCACGCTTGGTATTCCTATGGAGCCTCAACAACAGCTGACCGTGAGGTGCGCCCCTCGAATGCGCTGCAGTGGCGCATGATCACCGACGCACAAAAAGCCGGATGCGAGGTATTTGATCTACGAGGGATTTCTGACACTTTGAATCCGGAGAATCACCTATTCGGCTTGGTGCAATTCAAGTTGGGCACCGGGGGCTTTGCTCAGGAGTATGTTGGCGAATGGGATTACGTCCTGCGCACCTCCTGGGCCAAGGGATACCGCGCATATCAAAGCCGGCGCGGATAGGGGGCACAAATGTCTTTCACCCTTACCGTTGACGCGGCCAAGTGGCGCGATCATCTTTCGGCAATGAACCAGACCATGAAGCGGACTACCGGAGCAAATGTCGTCGGCGTGATCAAAGGCAATGGTTACGGCTTTGGCCAGTCCCTCCTTGCCCGCGAGTCCGACCGCTTAGGTCTAGACACTGTCGCGGTCGGCACGGTTTTTGAGATCGACGACGTACTCACGTCATTCCACGGTGAAGTCGTTGTGCTTGAGCCCTTCGAGCCACGAGATACGGCAGCAGCGACCGCTTGGGGGCTGGCCCGGCAGCGCCATGATGCATCACGTCTTGTGTGCACTGTGGCTAGTGAGCCAGCGCTAAGGGCCCTAATTGAGGGCCCCGGCTCCGCGCGGGTGCTGCTTGAGGCGCAGACCTCAATGCATCGATTCGGTTTCGGTGAATCAGATTTGCTCCGTCTACTTGCTGACCCTGCTGTTCGCGGCTCACTTTCTAGTGGTCACGTTCAAGTTCTTGGTCTGTCACTTCACCTACCGATGTCACAACCCGCCGATGAAGTCAGTATCCAGGGCGTAGCTAGCGGCACCGCGCGGGTTCGCGAAGTCACCCGATGGGCTGGACTATGGCAAGCCGAGACCGCGGTTTGGAGTGGCTCCCATGCCCCGGCGAGCACCGTTTGGGTTTCACATCTTGATGACTCAGAACTTGCGGCGGTGGCGCGCACGGCCGACGAACTTGTTATTCGTGCACGCATCGGCACCCGTCTTTGGCTCGGCCAACGATCCACGCTTACCGCCGCTGGCACCGTGTTGGCGGTTCACCCCCTGCCAAATGGCATCCACGTTGGTTACCGTCAGCGAACCGGCCCAAAAGACAGCACTCTTGTCGTCGTGTCAGGGGGCACCGCCCACGGTATTGGCTTGACTGCACCAACACCCGCAACATCACTTAAGCAACGCGCCGTTACCGCTGGCACCGGTGTCCTGGACGCAGCAGGACGAGCGCTTTCGCCCTTTACCTGGGCCGGTAAGCAACGGTGGTTTGCTGAGCCACCACATCAACATCACTCAATGCTTTGGTTGCCGCGCGGATGTGTTATCCCCGCTGTTGGAGATTTCGTAACGGCTGAGGTGCGCTTCACTACCTCTAGATTTGATGCGGTGCTCGGACTCGACTGATTAACTCACGCGGCTAAAAGTGAAGACGTCAGCGGCACGGTCATACGGGCCACCACCTGGATCGTCTTTGTCCTCAGCAAAGCCATCACTTCTAATCGGATCATTTTCAGGTTTAACAATGTCTCGAATCACCATTACCGCGAAGAACACCGTGGCCGCAATATGCACAATGATGGCGGTCGCATACCACTGCTGCGTTAGACCCTTCGAACCTTCGTTGCCGTACCCGACTAAGAACCACCAAACCGCAGCGAAATAAATGAGCTCACCTACTTGCCAAATAACAAAGTCTCGCCACCTAGGCCTTGCCATCACCGCAAGTGGTATCAACCAGAGCACGTATTGCGGCGAATAGACCTTATTCGTGACGGCAAATGCTGCGATGATCAAAAAGAGTAGTTGCGCCAATCGAGGCCGCTGTTTGGCTCGCAGGGCAAGTACGGCAATTGCGATGCATAAAATTAGGAAGAAACCGGTGGCCACCTTGTTGAGAATTTCACTCGGCACCGTTGGTAGTTCAAATTCAGCGAGCGCGAACCATAGGGAGCCGAAATCTTGGCCTCGATTCTGGCTGAAGGTGTAGAAGAATGCCCATCCGTCGAAGTTTCCGACCATGAATGGCAGATTCACCATTAGCCAGGTCAGCACCGTGCCACCAACTAGTGCAGCTAGTGGTCGCCATTTACCAGAACGAATAGACAACACTAAGAAGGCACCGATGAACATCACGGGATAAAACTTTGCCGCTACCGCGAGACCAAGTAGCAAGCCCGCCGCGAATGGTCGGTTGCGCGACCACAGCAACAGGGCAACTCCAGCGAATGCGAGCGGCAGTAAATCCCAATTGATCGTGGCCGCGAAGAGCACACCCGGTGCCAGCGCAAACATTGCGGCATCCCATGGGCGCCGCCGAACGGTAAGTGCCGTCGCAATTACCGCAATCATTAGCGGGATGAAAAGTAGTACGACGTTGACGTCGAAGAAGACCGTGCTCGCCGGGATTTCCGGCATGATTCCGGTTATAACACGGGTGATCATCGCCGCGATTTGCATGAATACCCCGGTTAGTACTGGGTACTCAAGTGGGGTTTGGCCCGGTGCGGTTTGCAGGTAGGGCAGGAAGCCGTCAGCAAACCCTCTAAATGAAAAGAGGGCTGGGATATCCGAATAGCACAGATGTTCGTAGTTCTCCGGGGACATCCAACCCGTACTGCGGCACGACAAGTCAAGTAAGTAACCGAATGCGTACACGAGTGCCGAGAGCGCTACTAAAACACGCAGCGGATTCCACCAGGTGCTTCCACTCTTAAAGCGCCCGATTGGGCCGCCTATCGCATTGCTTCCGCCGGCCGCAAAGGAGTCAGTGAGTGAAGGCTCGACAACGTTTTTGGTCATCCAGGCACCGCCTCATCCGTTGGTGGTGCTGGTGGTGCTGGTGGAGCAGTGGTCGGCACCGGCGCGCTCTCGGGTTCAGGTGCACTCTCGTCACCAGGCTGCAGTGGCTCAATGGGCTCACTACTCGGAATTGGTACGCCACTCGCCGACGGGTCGACGCTGGGCTCGGGGCCGAATTCAATAACACTCGGGGTGGGGCAACCAATAGGTATTTTGGTTCCGTCGGTGGGCATGATTAAAGGGCAATCAGGTGCCACGGTGAGATCACCGGTGGGTGGAGTGAAATCAACGATCGGTTCATTAACGAGCGCAGCGGTCATGAATGCGGTCCAAATAGCCGCCGGATAAGACCCGCCGGTAACCGTGCCTAGCCCACCGGTACCAGAAAGTGAAACAGGCAGTCCACCGGCGTCTTCCTTGGCCATTAGCACCGCCGTAACGAGTTGCGGGGTGTACCCAACAAACCACGCACTTTTATTTCCGTCGGTGGTACCGGTCTTTGCCGCTGCTGGTCGACCAAGTTTCTGTGCCGCGAAAGCGGTGCCGTCGCTAACTACTTTATTTAGCGTGTAACTAACACTATTTGCAATATTGGCTTCGAACGCGAGCACTGTCTTGGGTTCATATTCAAACAACAACCCGCCGTTTAGCCCCATCACTGACTTGATGTAGGTCGTCTGCGATTGGACACCGCCCGAGGCGAAAGTTGCGTAGGCATTTGCCATGCTTAATCCCGACGGTGAAGCCGTGCCGAGCACGAATGTTAGATCTAAGTTGTCAAGATTTAAGCCTGGTGTGGTGTCAGGTATACCGGCCCGAATGGCTGATTCGGCAACTACATCAACACCGACCTCGGACTCCAACTGCACATAGGCCGAGTTGATGCTGAACTCGGTTGCTTGGAGCAATGAAACGGGACCATATGACTTATCCCCGTAGTTTGAGAATGTGTAACCATTGACCGTGGAAGGTGAATCTCCATTTAGTTCAGTACCAAGGGGTATACCTTGCTCAAATGCAGCGGCCAACGCGAAAGGCTTGAATGTAGATCCCGCTTGAGCAAACTCTCGGGTCGCGTTGTTGATTTGATCATCAATGAAGTTCTTTCCCGCATACATTGCAACGACTTCGCCGGTGCCTGGGCGTATCGCAGCTAATCCAATACGCAAACCCTCGGTGTTGACATCAGGGCCCACCTTGCGCACCGCTGCGGTTGCAGCTTTTTGAGCGCCCTTTTCGAATGTCGATGTTATGCGCAAACCACCGCGTTGAATTTCGGTTTCATCAAAGCCCAGCGTAACTAACTGGTCAGTAACCGCCTGTAGCAAGAAACCAGTTTGACCACCCAAGCGGTTTCCGGCTTTTTGTGTGTTGATATCTGGGAAGCTCGCGGTTTTGCGCTGCTGAGGTGTAATCCAACCCTGCTCAACCATTGAGTCAAGGACATACGCCCAGCGAGCCTTAAGCGCTGGCAGATTTTCTTCTGGCGCCAGGCCGTTTGGCGACTTGATAACTGAGGCGAGTACTGCCGCCTGTGCCACATCTAGGTTTTCGACAGATGTACCGAAGTACGCGATCGACGCCGCCTCGATTCCATAAGCCCCTCGGCCAAAGTAGATGGTGTTGAGATAGTCCTCCAGGATTTGGTCTTTTGAAACGACGGTTTCTAATTTGAACGCGAGTAACAGCTCTTTGACCTTCCGGCTCCAAGTGCGATCCTGTGTTAAGTAGGCATTCTTGGCGTACTGCTGGGTGATTGTTGAACC
>WLHM01000200.1 GCA_009702725.1 Actinomycetota bacterium
GGGCTAGGAGGTTCTGATGAGGGTCATCACACTTGAGCAATTGCCGTCGGTACTGGGGCATTTGCCAAAAAATCCAAGGGTTATTACGTCGGGTAATTTCGCTACCCCTCGGGCGCTACTTGCCGCCTTCGATTCGGTCGTGCCGGAGTATCGCCTTCATATGCTAAATGCTCACCAGCCGATACCAGACCGTGAAGGGGTCACCTACGAGACCGCTTTTGTTGGCCCGGCCATGCGCAACCATCCCAGCCTTCGTTATCTGCCATCGCGTTTGTCGCTACTTCCCGTTTTGGTCCGTGACCATGTACGCCCGGACGTGGTTCTCGTCAATACCTCAAGGCGCCATTACGACACTGTTAGTTTGGGCATTGAAGTAAATATGTTGCCGATGGCGATCGAAACCGCCAGAGCGTACGGCGGCGTAGTTATTGCCCAGTCGAATGCGAGCATGCCCTATACCTACGGCGACGCACAGATTTACGAGAGCGAAATCGACTTTCTAATTGAAGTCGACGAACCATTGGCAACCCATGATCCGGTAGAAGCTGACAGCATCTCCCAAGGGATTGGTGATCGCATTGCAGCTCAAATATCTGATGGTTCCACTTTGCAGTTGGGGATTGGAGCAGTCCCGGATGCAGTGCTCGGGGCACTCATCAAGCGCAAAGGCCTTCGCATCTGGACAGAAATGTTTAGTGATGGGGTCTTGAACCTCCATAAGGCAGGTGCCCTTGATGAAGAAGTACCGATCACCGCATCTTTCATTTTCGGATCGAGTGAGCTTTATGAATGGCTCCACTTGAATCGTCGCGTGCGCATGATGCGAACGGAAATCTCTAATAATCCAGCGGCTATTGCTCGTCAAGCGTTGATGACAAGTGTCAACGGCGCCCTACAGGTTGATTTATTCGATCAAGCAAATGCGAGCCGGCTCAAAGGCCGAATCTATTCAGGCTTTGGTGGCGCACCTGACTTCACCTCTGGAGCCCTGCATGCTCGTGGTGGCCAGTCATTCGTCGCGTTACCGTCATGGCATCCGAAAGCGAATGTCTCGACGATAGTGCCGTTGCTGACCGATCCGGTCACCACTTTGCAACACAGTGCGGTGGTAACAGAGAACGGTATTGCTGAGGTATTCGGTCGCACCCAAGGTGAGCAGGCCAACAACATCATCGAGCAGGCCGCACATCCAGATGCCCGGGAGGAGTTACGCGAACAGGCCCACGCCTTCGGCCTGCTCTAAAAACAACGCAGAACTTAAGTTCAACATTCGCACACAAAGTTAGCTAGGCGTAACGATTAGGTAGTCCTGCGCCAGTGGCACTGCATCGTGCCCTGGCCAATAGCCAGGCTCGAAGGTGACGATTCGCAAACCCGCTGCCTCGACGAGCTTAGTGAAATAAGTCCGCCCATAAGCGATCGCCGCAGCGGGCCGTGCCTGCAGGCGCCAGCGCACCGCGCTACCAGGATCACCAAATGGAAATGCCGGTGTTTGAAACAACGGGGCGGTGTCGTCGAAAAGAAATGCTGTGAGCAGGGCGCGGCCAGTTGGCGCGAGCACTCGCCGGGTTTGCGCCAAGTAGTGCTCTACTTCGGCCGGTAGTAGGTGAGTGAAGAGCGACTTAGCAAGCTCGAAGTCGATGCTTTCGGATTCAACGGGGAACTGAAATGCATCAAGGGGAGTTGTCGCTTTGCCGTAGGACGACGAAACGTCGGCATAAACAAAGGTAAACCGAGGGTCCTTAGCAAAGTGTTTTGTGCACCATTTGATCGACGGTTCGTGCACATCGAATCCGGTATAGCGAAACTCGGGGCCCATCCGAGGCGCCCACTGCAAGGCCATAGCTGCTGCGCCGCACCCAGCGTCAAGGACATTCGAATCCGGAGTGAGCAAGCCGAGTCGATCTATTGCATCTGACATGTGACGAGCCGCTGCTTCGAAAATACTCGCGCGCCCGGCATGGCGCCGAAGTGGCAGTGGCGGGAGGGCGGTTCGGCCCTGTATGCGACGCAGTCCAGCATCAATTGGTGAGAATGCCCAAAGACTCGCATTGCGCGTGGTGCGCAGGGCCTCAATAGCCGGTGCGGGTAGATGCGAAGTAAGTGAAGCCATGATGGGTGCAGTCAATCACATAACCCCGATAGGCTCGGTGCGTGTTCAAGAAGAAAACCCCATTAGTTTTGCCCCCGGGTAAGTACCGCATGGGTGGTGCTCACTTCAAGGACGACACCGCGTTCATCGCCACGGCGGTCAATGACGTAAAGCGCTTGGCCGACTATTGCGGATTAACTACTGCCTCATCATTACTGGACTGGGGCTGCGGAGTGGGCCGGCTCGCGGTCGGGGTTCGCGAGCACTTCGGTCACATTCGTGACTACCACGGGGTTGACGTGCAACCTGAGCTAATTTCGTGGGCAGATAAGAATTTAGCGGGCCCTGGTTACCGGTTCACCTACGTTGACGTCAGCAATGAGCGTTACAACCCAGACGGTTCACCGGAGCGCACCGTAGCAAGTGACCCTGGTTCGGTCGATGTTTTCTATGCATACTCGGTGTTCTCACATATGAATGACGTAGATACCCCGGCGTACCTCAAGCTAATTGAGCAGGCACTAGCTCCAGGCGGTAAAGCCATGGTCACCTGCTTTGTTGAAGAAGATGTTGCAGGGTGGGAAGAAAATCCGGCCGGGTATGGGCCACTTGATTGGCAGGGTCGCCTGCATTGCACACGGTTTGCCCGCGAGCACTTTGAAAATCACGTCAAGGCGGCCCAACTGGCGGTCGATCGGTTCGAGTATGGCCAAGAGACCGATGGGCAAAGCCTGTATGTCCTGCGTAAGCGTTAATTGAGCCTAGCGCCGGTCGAAAACTAAGTGCCCGCCCGCTGGCCAGTGCGGAAACGGGGCGTAAACAGCAGGGGCATCCGGATGTCGTCACCGGCTCTAATAGCACTTTGGGTTAGAGTCTGAAGGTTAATTCAGACCGATAGGTAGATATTCCGACCGTGGAAAGGTCCCCAAATGCGCCGTGCTGTTACCGCTGCCCTGGTTAGCCTCGCTGTTTTGGCCGGCTCCGCCGCCGTGGCGCCGTCAGCAAATGCTGTGGTGATTGACGACACCAGTTTCGGTATGCACGTGCCCAATATCTCGACCGGTGGCGACCCGGGAGTTAACTACGGTGCGATTCGGTTATGGGATTCGGGAGTTTCGTGGGGATTAGTCCAGCAAACCGCCAAGAAGTACTGGTGGAATGGATTGGATGCATCTATCGCGAACGCAAATAAGCAAGGCGCCAGCATTCTTTATGTACTCGGGTCAACGCCGAAGTGGGCGGCAAAAAACACCAAACAGGGCACCTACCCCAATAAGGGCGCTGCTTCGATGCCGTCCAGCTCAAAGATTTGGAAAGACTGGGTAACCAGTGTCGTCAAGCGTTACGGAGCCTCGATCGACGCTTACCAGATCTGGAACGAGGCCAACCTTTCGACTTTCTGGCAGGGCACCCCTGATGAGATGGCTGATCTGACCAAGCAGGCATACACGATCATCCGTAAGTACGACCCAACAGCGAAGGTTGTTGCGGCCAGCAGCACGGTGCGCTTAACGTCCGCGTTCAACAAATTCTTCCCGGCTTACCTGAAAGGCTTAAAGAAGCGCGGCTGGCCGGTTGACGTATTTTCGGTTCACCTGTACCCAGCGGGCACCGGCACCCCGGCCACCCGGGCTGGTTACATCACCACCGTGCAA
>WLHM01000201.1 GCA_009702725.1 Actinomycetota bacterium
CGTCGGGTTGGTATTCGGGTAGGCAAGCCACTTACTTTTGATCGATACGAGGGTCTTGAGGACGACCGGTTCATCCTCCGCTCGGTTACCGATGAAGTTATGTATGAGCTGATGACGTTATCTGGTCAGGAGTACGTCGACATGTATGCGACTCGGGCAAAGGAACTAATTGCTATGGGTGATCCGGCTGATTCGCAGTCACTAGTTGCTTCGCAGTCAGTTGCTGATTCTGGCGCCTAGTTGCTGGCCCAATTTGTACTTCGTTGTACGGCGTCACGCCACCTCGCGTGGCCTTCTGGGCTTACTTCACCCGGCTCGAAAATCCCCGAACTGCGGCGGGTGTTGATTAGTTCGTCAGTTGAATCCCATACCCCGGTACCTAGCCCAGCCAAGAATGCGGCACCGAGTCCGGTGGTCTGTAATTGCGCCGATCGGTCGACGGGGATACCGAGGGTGTTGGCCTGAATTTGGCAAAGCAAATCATTAGCGGCAGCCCCACCGTCGACCGCCAGCACGCGTAGATCCACCCCGCCTTCGGCTCTCATGAGTTCAACTAGTTCAACAACTTCGTAGGCGATGGCATCCAAGGTGGCTCTGGCTATGTGGGCCTTTGTGGTAGCGCGGGTGATGCCGATGATCAGCCCGCGCGCCGATGGATCCCAGTCGGGTGCACCAAGGCCGGTAAGTGCCGGCACAAAAACAACGCCACCGGCATCGGGCACACTTCGTGCGAGGACTTCAACCTCGGCTGCGCTGTCGATGATCCCTAGCCCATCGCGGAGCCATTGCACGGCCGCACCGGTGACAAATACCGACCCTTCGAGTGCGAAGTCGCGTCGACCGTCTAAATGTTGCAAGGCAACTGTCGTGAGCAGGCCCCGGGTTGACGCGGCAGGCTTGGCACCGGTGTGAACAAGCAAGAACGAGCCGGTTCCATAAGTACATTTGGCCGCTCCGGGGGTGAATCCGGCTTGTCCAACAAGGGCGGCCTGCTGGTCACCGGCAATCCCAGCGATTGGAGCGGTTAGGCCGAGAAAGCTTGCAGCGTCGCTATTACCTATCACTCCGTATGAGGAGACAATCTCGGGGAGGGCGTCAATTGGCACCCCGAAAAGATCACAAAGCCATGGGTCCCAAGTTCCGGTATTGAGGTTGTACAACATAGTTCGGGACGCGTTGGTGGCATCGGTAACGTGTTGGAGGCCACGTGTTATCCGCGCTATTAGATAAGAATCGATAGTGCCAATCGCGACCCGGCCACTAATAACCTGGGCCCAAGTTTGTTGATCATTTTCGCGCACCCAAGCGAGTTTGGTGGCCGAGAAATATGGGTCTAGGCGGAGTCCGGTCAATGCGGTGACTTTTGGCTCGTGGCCGGCGCGGCGAAGTTGCTCGCACATTTCGGCAGTACGACGGTCCTGCCAAACAATTGCCCGGCGCGCCGCGCCCAAGGTCTCACGGTCCCAAAAGCAGATGGTCTCGCGCTGATTGGTAACACCAATAGCTCCGACGGTCAGGTCGGTTTTCGCTAGGGCCTCTCGGCATGCGGTCAAGGTGGCCGACCAGATTTCACCGAGGTCATGCTCAACTTGGCCATCGGCTGGAAAGTACTGCGGGAATTCCGAATACCCCTGGGCCACAATTTGGCCGGCGGCTGACACCACGAGCGCGGTAACACCGGTGGTGCCGGCATCAATTGCCAAGATGCCTTGGTTGTTCACTTTGTGCACGCTGAGCACCTTAGACGGGGCGGCGGGACTCAGGTAATTCGCTCGGCCCCGACACCCCTGATAGCGTTTTCATTCAGCGGGTAAGTCGGCTAGCGAATGGGGCAAGGTTCATGCGAATTGGGGTCTTGACCGGCGGCGGTGACTGCCCGGGGCTAAATGCAGTTATTCGCGGAATCGTGCGGCGCGGAGTAGCTGATTACGGCTTTTCTTTTGTGGGGTTCCGTGATGGCTGGAAAGGCCCGCTCGAAGGTGTCACGATGCCATTGGATATCGAGGCAGTTCGTGGCATTCTGCCGCGCGGTGGGACCATCCTTGGCTCTTCACGAACGAACCCACTAATAGTTGATGGTGGCATCGAATCAATTGAGCGGAATTTAAACGACCTCGGCATCGACGCGCTGATCGCAATTGGCGGCGAAGACACCCTCGGGGTGGCATCGGTGCTCAATGATCACGGCATTTCAGTAATCGGCGTCCCGAAAACAATTGACAATGATTTAAGTGGCACCGATTACACCTTTGGCTTCGATACGGCCGTGACAATCGCGACCGAGGCAATTGACCGCCTACACACGACTGCAGAGTCGCACCATCGGGTGCTGATATGCGAGGTGATGGGCCGGCACGCTGGTTGGATCGCACTGCACTCGGGCATGGCCGGCGGCGCCAACGGCATATTAATTCCGGAAGTGCCATTTGAACTAACGGAGGTAATGGGGTGGGTTGAATCAAGATTTCGATCGCACTACTCACCAATCTTGGTAGTTTCGGAAGGTGCATTACCCAAGGACGGTGAGCTCATCACTAAAGATGCCACCCTTGACTCATTTGGTCACGTCAAATTATCGGGGATAGGTGAATGGCTGGCGGGCCAGATTGAGCAGCGCACTGGCAAGGAAGCTCGCACGACGGTGCTCGGCCATGTGCAACGCGGCGGTACCCCTACGGCATTCGATCGGGTGTTGGCAACCCGATTTGGGCTTAATGCCATCAAGGCAGTCAAGGATAAAGATTGGGGAAAGATGGTCGCCTTGCAGGGCACCGACATTGTTCGGGTGCCCTTAGCGACAGCTACCGGAGTATTGAAAACTGTGCCTTTGGCCCGATATGTTGAGGCGTCGGCCTTCTTCGGCTGATGCTGCTCTACCCTTGACCCATGTCGGCAGCGAATTCCCCCTCACAGGTGCATCAGGGGCGGGTAATTGAGTGGCCAGAATTACCGGCACATCAGCAGCCTCCGTGGCCTGATCCAGATGAACTTGCCCGAGCGGTAGCTGAACTTCGCGCGCTCCCACCGCTGGTATTCGCCGGCGAATGCGATATTTTGCTCGAGCGTTTGGCCTCGGCTTCGCGTGGTGAAGCTTTTGTCTTGATGGGGGGAGACTGCGCCGAGACTTTCGAGGCAAATACCGCCGATTCGATTCGTGCGCGCCTTCAAACGGTGCTGCAAATGTCAGTTGTTCTGACTTATGCAGCCTCACTGCCGGTGATTAAAGTCGGTCGCCTTGCTGGGCAGTACTTCAAGCCCCGAAGCAAGGTGATCGAGCTACGTGATGGGATTGAGTTAACTTCCTACCTTGGCGATGCGGTGAACTCAATGGAGTTCACCGAGCAAGCCCGCCGCCCAGATGCGCAGCGACTGCTCAGGGCTTACAACGCGTCAAGTGCGGCACTAAATCTTGTGCGTGCATTCACCCAGGGTGGCTACGCAGATCTACGCCAAGTACATGCCTGGAATCAAGATTTCGTCCGCGACTCAACGGCGGGGCAGCGATACGAAAACTTAGCCGCCGAAATTGACCGGGCGCTTTCTTTCATGCACGCATGCGGCGCAAATCCTGATGAATTCAAGCGCGTCGAGTTCTTTGCTGCGCATGAAGCGCTTTCAATTGACTACGAACGTGCCATGACTCGCATTGATTCGCGCACGGGGCTGCCTTATGACGTCTCGGGCCACTTCCTATGGATTGGTGAGCGAACCAGGCAACTAGATGCTGCACATGTGCAA
>WLHM01000202.1 GCA_009702725.1 Actinomycetota bacterium
AACCGAAAGATAGTCAACTAATGGTGCAAGGTGTTGGCAGGCAGCCATCGATTCATCAGGAGTGAGACCGTCCTGATCTTTTTCTCCCAAGCTGATGCGTAAGCCAACAACGAAGCCATCAGGGGTGGTCGCCCGCACTGCCTCAATTACCTCGCCGGTGAAGCGCATGCGATTTTCAAATGAGCCGCCGTAAATGTCTTCGCGAATATTGGTCCGTGGGTTGATGAATTGAGATGGCAGATATCCATGGCTTGCAACAATTTCGACACCATCGATGCCCGCTGTCGCCATACGTGCGGCAGTCAGGCCAAATCCGTGCACAATTTCCGCGATCAGGGTGATTGGCAAGGCCCTAGGCATTACGTGGAATCGTTCATTGGGTACGGCCGATGGTGCCCAGGCAACTCCGAGTAACCCATCGGGGGTGGTCATGACCTCGCGCCCGCCATGAAATAGCTGTGCGAATACGTGGCAGTCGTATTCATGAATTGCTTCAGCAATTTTGCGATACCCGGGTATCACGTCATCGCTGGTCGCCATTAACTCGCTGTCTGTGTATTCAGCAGTCTGGTGAACTCCAGATACTTGGAGCACGATGTGACCGACTCCGCCGGCGGCTCGCGCTCGCTGATAGGCGATGAGCTGATCTCCGACGCGTCCATTTTCAGCCATAACGGTGTCATGGCCCGAGGAGAACATCCGGTTCTTCAGGGTAAGGGAGCCAACATTGAGCGGCGTAAATAGTGTCGGGAACACCTTTCAAGTCTATTGATGCATGAAGGTGCGTGCGCGACTAAAATAGGAGTTTCTGACCCCCCAACTTCGATCGGAGAGCACCTTGACTGCTATTGAGCGTGCGGGAGACAAAACATTCGTGTACGAGCAGTTGCATGGCGGGGTCGGCGACATCACGGTACAGCGCTATTTCGAAGGATTGCATCCATGGCAAATGGATGTCGAGATTTGGGAGCTACCCGTAGGTGGAACTGAAGGCTCGCATCGCCACGACGACTCTGAACCGGATTACGGGGCAATGGCCGAGCTCTACCTTGTGATTGAAGGAAGCGGGCTCATGACTCTTGACGGTAATTCAGTTGAGCTCAGGACCGGGGATGCGGCACTCGCGGCACCAGGGGTCGACCACGATTTAGTGAATACGGGTTCGATACCACTACGGGTGCTAGTGATAACCGACCCGGAGAAACTTAGTCGCTAAGGTTTGACGCCATAATTTCGAAAATCTATTTGATGCCGACGGGTCAAGTGCCACCAAACACCGGTATGCACGGTACGCACCCGGTGGGGCTGCAACCTTTGGTGAGGTGATCGCCGAGGCGCAAAATTGGCTGGTGGACTCCGCCTAAATCCGCCAAAGGGCGGAGTGATCAACTTCAATCCCGACGATCGGGTGGTAAAAATCGGCCAACTCGGAAAGTAATTGCGGCGCGGCGGACGCGCGAGGCGGGCTGGTCGTGCCAAGGTTGACCGAAACGTTCCTATCCCAATTGAAAATTTGAAATGAGGTTCGCAATGGCAAACGGAATAGCGCGCCCAATGGGAGTGACCTTAGTAGGGGTCATCATCGTCATTTCTGGCCTGCTGGGAGTACTCCTTGGTGTACTTGGTCTCTTCAACCTCAATGACGCAGTTGGCGCCGGCATCTGGGGCGTCCTTGTCTCGATGGTGATCGGGATTATCTACCTGCTGGTTGCCAAAGGCATCTTTGACGGTAACCGCATCTCGCGGCTAATTGTTGCAATTCTGACGGTCATTAACCTACTTAAAGGTATTTCTTATCTATTCGCTGGCCGGGAAATTATTGTCAACGGCCTGATTGACATCATTGTCGCTTTGATTGTTCTGTATCTGCTATACGGCGGCAAGGCACGTGTGTTCTTTGCTAGTTCCTGACTAAACGTAAAGCGAGGGCGGGGTAGGGGAGTTATCCCCACCCCGCCCTCGCTTTTTACTACGACTTAGCAACGCCGATCTTGATGACGCATGGCCCAACCGACGAAGTACAGGAGGTTGGGAGCGTCAAAGTGCCCGCATCATTGAAGCCGACCGTCACTGATGCACCCGGCGCCAGCTGGCCATTCCAGTCGGTATTGGCAGCGGTTAATCTGCCACTGGCAAGAGTGCCTTTGGCATTCCACATTTCTATCGCGGTGCCCGTCCACGGCATGGATACCGACCATGCTGATAGGCGCGTTAGGCCCGTATTGGTAATAACCAAGTCTATCGTGCGACCGGTACCCCAATCCGATGACACCGAGACCGTAACCCCAAGGGCCGAAGTGCCGGTTGGGGTGCTGGCGGTCGGAGTCGCAGATGGCGTAGCGGTTGGAGTGGCCGTCGGTTTTGGATTCGGCACTACTTTGCCATCCAATGCCGCAAGGAAAGCTTTTGCGAACGCCCACTGAGGCTCATTTACCTTTGTGCACAGGTACAGGCCCTGGCTACTTGAAGTGCAGGGCGTATCGCGGGTCATTTCCCACCAGCCCAGCATGCCGATTCCATTATCCTTCACGAACTTGGCAACCTTCGTCGAATCAGCGATCGTGAGGATCTCGCTCGCGACGTCATTTTGACCGATCATCGGGGTGAGACCAACAAGTGCCAGCAATGCAGAATTCGAAAGATTCGAATAGGTTGGGATAGTTTTTAATTGACTTGCGGTGCCTTGGGCTGCCGTAATGGCATGGGTGCCCATGTCGGTGTACTGCGATCCATAGTCCATCGCCATTACATTCACCGAAGACAAATTCACTCCTGCTGCCGCAAACTCCTTGACAGTGCGCAGCCCGTTGTTGTCTAGGCCGTCTGGCATTACGGGCACGGTCAGCGATACCTCTACATTTTTGCCGAGGGCCGCATAGTCCTTTTGTAGTTGTGCAACAACTTTTGCGCGGCGCTGGTTTGAACCAGCATTGGCAATATCTGCGCCTTCAATGTCGAAGTCAATTCGATCCATTGAGTAGCGGTCAATGACCTTTTTGTATGCGGCGAGCAGGCTGGTTTCGGAAGTGCAGTTATTGGCTAGTTCGCTACCAGATGCACCACCAAATGAAGCAATGACGCGACCGCCCTGGCGCTGGAAACCGCCGATGACATCGATGAAGTCTTCTGCACCCCCGACGGTGTATGCCGAGTAGCCACCCCATGCAGGTGAGCAGGCTTTTCCAGCCTCTTGCACCACGAAGGCGGCGGTGAATGCTTTAACCCCGGTGGCTGCCGACATGTTGATGAGGTTGGCTGTGGGCCACAAACCCATATCGACATATGGGGCAACCAAAGTCTTGCCAGGAGTACCGGTAACGGGTGCTGTCGCAGTTGGTGTAGGTGCAGGAATCGTTGGTGATGGTGTAGGCGGAGCTTCCGTTGGCGCGCTGGTTGGCACAGGGGAGGGCACAACAGTTGTGGTGCGATTTGCGCAATAGCCAAACGAAGTTGGTTCGCCCGCCTTGACCGTGGGATTCCACGAGGCCCCTTGCGCGATGATTGATCCGCTGGCACCAGTTGACTGCTTCGCATTCCAGATACTGCCCATACTGATACCGGAAGGCAGCACGGTGCTCCATGTTTTCGCGAGGCTTGATGTCGTGGAGATTGCTACATCCGCACAATATCCCGAACTCCAGTCCGTAGTAATCGTGGTGGTCGCGCTCACCCCATCAGTTACCAAAGGGCTTGATCCACTGGGTGTTTCAG
>WLHM01000203.1 GCA_009702725.1 Actinomycetota bacterium
AGGACGACGCCCCATTTGAGGCAGCCGAGTTACTGGGAGGCCAACTTGAGGCTGCTGGAGTTCGGGTGCTTTATGACGATCGTCGCGCCGTTTCCCCCGGGATTAAGTTTAATGATTCTGAACTTATCGGGGTGCCCACGATCGTTGTGGTTGGTAAACGCCTAGTCGAGGGATTCATTGAGGTAAAGGATCGTCGCACGGGTGAGCGCACCGATATTGCCATGGCCGACGCGGTATCAGCGCTGTTGGCTGTTTGCGAGCAGTAAGTGTCGATCGATGCGGTTATCTTTGATTGGGGCGGCACACTCACCCCATGGCACGACATCGACCTCTACGCGCAGTGGTACGCCTACGCAGAAGTCTACGATCCGGTCCATGCGGGCGCACTGGCACAGCAGCTCCGTGACGCTGAACTTCAGCGCTGGCGATTGCAGCAGGAGTCCGGCGGTGAAACCAGTACCGGGGCGCTCGAAAGTATTTTCATAAATCTGGGAATCGACACGGATTCGGCTAGGCATCTGACCGCCTTAGCTACGTATTTGGATTTCTGGGCCCCCCATACCTTTGCTGATCCGCAGGCACGCGAGTTACTTCAACAATTGCGAGCCGATGGCCTGCTTATTGGTGTTTTGAGTAACACTTTGTGGCCGCGGACCCATCACCATGAAGTATTCGAGCGTGACAATTTGGCAGAGTTAATTGACGCAGCCTGCTACACCAGCGAGATGCCGGTTGCGAAGCCCCATCTTGACGCCTTCAGCCTAATCGCGGGTGAGCTGGGTGTGAAACCGGAGCACTGCGTATTCGTGGGAGATCGCCTATGGGACGACATCTTTGGGGCGCAACAAATTGGTATGCGCGCAATTTGGATACCGCATTCGCGCGTGCCAAAAGAACAGGTACCTGAAGGTGATGCGGTACCGGATGCTGTTGCGAATGAACTAAAAGATGTAATTGGCATCGTGCGCCAGTGGCGATCAGTCTGATTATTCGAAGTGGATATCTTCAGCATTGAAGTTGCCGGGCTTGATCTATTAACGGTGATTTTATTGTGCGTGGCTGCGGCCGCTGCTGGTTGGGTTGATGCAGTAAGCGGAGGCGGGGGCCTCCTGCAATTACCTGCGTTATTGATTGCGCTTCCGGCCACCGATCCGGCGACAGCATTGGGCACCAACAAATTATGCAGCATTATCGGCACCAGCGGGGCGGCCTGGACGTACCTAAAGCAGGTAAAGCCTGACCTTCGAACCGCATTACCGATGTCTGTTGCGGCTTTTATTGGCTCCGGCATCGGCGCCTCATTCGCCAGTCGGATCCCATCGGGCACATTTCGTCCGTTGATCTTGGTGTTGTTGATAGCTGTTTGGTTTTGGACATTATTGCGCCCGCAACTGGGCCAGGTGCAGGCTCTGCGCTGGCACGGGCAGCGCCGGCACTATGTGATCGCGGTGATAGCTGGATTTGTCATCGGCGGGTATGACGGCCTATTCGGCCCGGGCACCGGCTCTTTCTTATTGATTTTGCTAGTGAGTGTTCTCGGTTATTCGTTTCTGCAGGCTTCGGCGACTGCAAAAATTGTAAACTTGGGCACTAATGCTGCCGCGCTGATTGTCTTTGGGATCACCGGTTCAGTTATCTGGCTACTTGGCTTTGCGATGGGTATATGTAATCTGATTGGTGCTTTGATCGGCGCACGAACTGCTATCAATCGGGGTAGTGGATTTGTTCGAGCCGTATTTCTAGTGGTTGTCGCGTTATTGATTATTCGGCTCGGCTGGGAGGCGTTTGCCAGCAGGTAGCTAAGTTGATGTGGTGTCGTGCGGAAATGCTTGGGAAGGAGCACCCCAAACCACGGCACGAGTCGCGCATTCACTTGCCGCCAGCACGGCGTCAGCCCTTCGCTCGCCTTCGCAGGTGGCGGCAAGATCCGCATAGACCACAACTAGGCGATTTTCAACAAGTTGGGCCAGTGCGATAGCCGCCCCCGCATCTATTACTTGCATGGGAAAGTCGTATGCGATAGCCGGAGTGGGCGCGGTATCACCCGGCATTAGTTGAGCTATTCGCTCCCGCCAAGATTGATGGGCGCGCAGCGCTTCGAGTGCCCTACGACGTGGGCCGGCATTTAATAAGGCGCCAATGACACCATACGCATAAATCGCGGCATCCTCACCAGATACCGCCGCGGCAAGTGCCTCAGGATTATTCACTGGCTTTGCCTAACGGTTTTTAGTGCAGCGACATGTGAGGCTTCGGAGGCCGCGATAAAGGTTAAGGTGCGAACAAAATCTGGATCGCTTGCGAGCAGGCAGGACTCACGACGTTCAAGCGCTGCGGTTAGCTCGGCCTGACTAAGGGCGGCTATAGCCACCAACAATTCACTTGGTGGAGGTTGATCCGGTGGATCCGGCACCTCCACTCCGGTGGCGGCCAGATGCTCTTCATGTTGTCGAAGCAGCGGTTCTAGGCTCGGGGTGAGTTGGGGAAAAGCGCTGATTGTAGAGGTGTATTGCGCAATCAGCGCCCGTTCAGAAGTGGCCACGGTGACATTTACCTGGGCGCCGCTTATGGCCGGGCTGGCTTCGTTGCCACTAGCGGTTGTGGCGCCACTGCCGCAGGCGCTCAAGACTCCGGCACCGGCAAAAACTCCGGCCAATCCCGTTGAGCGGGTCAGTAATTGGCGCCGGGTCAAGGGCGGGATTGGTTGACCAGTCAGCGGCACAGGGACAACTGTGACAGGTGGGTGGGTAGACTAAGGACAGCAACACAAATAATTGGTCCACCAAACAGAATCAGCACTTTCCCGGGCAGGAGGCGCAATGGTCGCGTCAGCGAATGTCTTGCTTGAGGGGATTCGGTCGGCTTTGGCTGAAACTGGTGTTGACGTTGAAGATGTTCACGTTCAGCAGGCCGGTAGGCGCGAGATTGTCCGCGTGATTGTTGATCGCGATGGTGGCGTTGACCTTGACCGAGTTGCCGAGGTGAGCCGAAGAATCTCTGAACTCTTTGATACTCCGCCGCTAGCGGATGAATTCGTTGGCACTTTTGTGCTCGAAGTAACTTCACCTGGAGTAGATAGGCCCTTAACAGAGCAAAAACATTGGCGGCGTGCGGTAAAGCGCAATGTCGAAGTCCATTTGAAGGATAAGTCCATTGTGGTGGGCCGAATTATTGAGGTCACCGATACCGAGGTTATTCTGCAAACACCTGGGAGTGAGCCGGTGGTAATTGCCCTAACCGAAATCACGCGGGGCCTGGTGCAAGTTGAATTTACTTCTACGGTTGCCGAAACGGATTGAGGAATAAGCATGGACATTGATGTAAGTGCGCTCAAGGCGCTGGTGCGCGAAAAAGACCTATCACTTGACGTGGTGGTCGAGACAATTGAGCAGGCACTACACGTTGCATACATGCACACCGCGGGCGCGGCGGAGCGCGCGCGGGTTTCGGTCGATCGTAAGACCGGCCATGTCGTGGTGATGGCCAGTGAGCGCGATGAAGAAGGTAATGTCATTCGCGAATATGACGACACCCCCGAGGGCTTTGGCCGCATAGCAGCGACCACCGCGCGCCAGGTTTTACTAACCAGGTTGCGTGAAGCCGAGGACGACGTCACCCTGATTGAATTCACCGGGCGCGAGGGTGA
>WLHM01000204.1 GCA_009702725.1 Actinomycetota bacterium
CGGTATCACCAAAGTCGTAGCGGTACTCACCACGAGTTAGCGATGGGCATGATGCCGGTTCGGCCGCGACAATGCGCGGGGAGATCTTGCCAGCGAGCTTCTCGCGAATGAACGGGAACGAGAGTCCGCCGAAGTTTGACCCACCACCGGTACAGCCAACAATCATCGTTGGGGTGTCGCCAGCCATCTGAAGTTGCAAGATGGCTTCTTCGCCGATGATTGTTTGATGTAGCAGTACGTGATTAAGAACCGAACCGAGTGCGTATCGGGTGTCGGCATTCGTAGCGGCAACTTCAACCGCCTCGGAAATTGCGATACCCAAGGATCCCGACCAGTTGCGTGGATCTTGGGCAAGCTGTCGACCGATTTCAGTGATATCAGATGGCGAACGATGAACTTTGGCGCCGAACGCCTCGATCATCAACCTGCGGTATGGCTTTGAGTCGTACGAGGCACCGACCTGCCAAACCTCACAGTCAAGCCCGTACAGCGCGCAGGCAAAGGACAGGGCCGTACCCCACTGGCCGGCGCCGGTTTCAGTGGTGAGGCGCTTGGTGCCTTCCTTCTTGTTGTAGTAAGCCTGCGGCACCGCGGTGTTTGGCTTATGTGATCCAGCTGGTGAGACACCTTCGTACTTGTAATAGATACGTGCAGGAGTGCCGAGTGCTTGCTCGAGGCGATGTGCCCGGAACAGCGGCGATGGCCGCCACTGCCGGTAGACATCGAGTACCCCACCTGGGATCTCGATAAAGCGATCCATCGAAACTTCTTGCATGATCAAGTCCATCGGGAACAACGGGGCTAGATCATCTGGTCCAACCGGATCCATCCGCCCGGGGTGTAGCGGTGGGGGTGGGGGCACCGGTAGGTCGGGAATGATGTTGTACCAAGTTGTTGGCATCTGATCTTCGGTCAGCGTGTACTTATGTTGGCGAACGGTGTCATCCATCGGGCAACCTTTCTCTTCTGTCGGTGCCGCTGGGCGTTCGGTCCTAGACCCGGCCCTGCAGTGATGACGAAAGTACGCCAAAGGTGACATTAATGCGCAATGAACCTCCATATTTGCTGCGTCCGGCGCCCAAAAGCACACCAGCGCCGTGATACCTGTGGGGCAATTGGTGCCTGTGGGGATGGATGTGGTCCATCCCACAACCCCATGGCGTGGCGTCCGAAAACCGGTCGTGACCATTCCGTTATCAAGGGTTCACGGCATAGCGTCATCGAGTCGCTTGGTTCACCGACGGTCCCCCGACCGGCCCCAGGCGACTTGCTTTTGTAAGCAGCAACGCGAAGGAGACGTGCATGCACGCCCACCTCAAGACGCTCAACATCTCAGTAGCAGCCGCCCTTTTGATCAGCGTGCTCAGCATTTCGCCATCGGGTGCCACCCCGATTAGCAACGACTCAACATTGTCTGCATTCCCTAATACCAGCAACGTTTCTCAGCCCCTGTCTGTCGTGGAACTCCCGGTACCCACAATGGCTCGCGTCCTTGATCACCTAGCAGCCATGCCCGTTCTCACCCCGCGTCAGCGGAAGGTCGCCCGCGTGGCAGAGCTGCGCAAACGCATCGCGATCCTTGGCCGAAAGCAGGTCGGCGATACCTACCGCGCCGGCAGCTCCGGGCCCAATGCTTTCGACTGCTCAGGCCTAACCCGGTACGTCTTCAAGCAGGTAACCGGGCTCGACCTGCCGCACTACTCAGGCGCCCAGTACAAGATGGCTCGCAAAATCTCGCGCAAGAACGCCCAGCCTGGTGATCTCGTCTTCTATTTGCGCGGTAGCGCCCACCACGTAGGCCTGTACCTGGGCAACGGAAAAATGGTGCACGCCGTTGGGCGTGGAAAGAAAGTGAGAATCCAGCCCATCTTTGGGCCTTGGTACTCCCGTCACTTCACTGGGCTAGGTCGCGTCCTGCCGGCTTAGCCAACATTGCCAGGTCACGATTACCCGTAACCCACCGTTTGCATCAGCCTCGGCAATGGCATCGCCACCATGGGCCCGCGCAGCTTCACGAACCAGCGCCAAGCCAAGGCCGCTGCCACCGATAACACCGCTGGTACCTCGCACAAAACGTTCAAAAATCGATTCGTACTCTTGGTCGCTAACTCCTGGCCCGTTGTCGGCGACCACCAGTTTGGCTAAGCCGCCTTCAACCCCAACGCGTACCGCAATTCTTGACTTTGCGTAACTCATCGCGTTACCCAATAGTTCATCAATTACGCGAGCCACAACGCCCGGGCCGGCCAGAATCTGCACACCGTCAATTACCTCAATATCGAGTGAGATCCCACGCTCATCGGCTAAATATGTCGCGGCTTCCACGCGGGATCGGACAATCTCGGAGATGTCGACCACCTGCTCATCAATGTTGCCGGCATCACTACGTGCCAAGGCGAGTACCTGATCGATGCGGCGCGTGAGCCTGTCAACTTCGGCGGTAGCCGCTTGCGCCTGATCTTGCACGGCGCTTTCGGTACTTATGTCTTCAATTGCTTCAAGTCTGAGTCGAACTCCGGTAAGTGGCGTACGCAAATGATGGGACGCATCGGCAGCAACTCGCTGGGTGCGGTGCACGATGCCGTCAAGTTTCTCCGCAGTTTCATTCAGTGCGTGGCCAACCGCGCGGACTTCTTCTGGGCCATCAGTCTCCGATGCCCGAAGGGTTAAATCATCTGGAAGTGCCCGTGCGATTGACGCAAGTCCGAGTAGTGGCGCAGTTATCGAACGCGCCAGCAGCCAGGCCACAAGAGCAGCCGCAATTATTACCGCACCTACAAAAGCCAGCAACCACATCTGCGTTTCGCGGATTTCGTGATCAACCTGAGTCTCTGGCAAGGAAAGTCGAACCGCAGCAATAACTTCATAGTTCTGAACTATTGGTGCCGCTACATAACGAAGATCTTCACCTAGTGTCTGCGAGTAACGCACATCCGAGGTTACAGAACCCGTCAAGGCGGAGCTGATCTCGACACGATCAAAGGTGCGGTCGAGTGCCGATGCATCGCTATCTGCCAGAAGATTGAGCCCGCTGGAGACGACAACGACTCTGGCACCGGTTCGCCGCGCAGTATCGATAGCCGTGGCTGACCAATCAATAAAAGGCTCAGCCGACATCTGCGAGGCGGTGGCCAAGGTATCGACCGCTAACCCCGAGACAAAAGCTGATCGCTGATCATTGGCGACTAGCAAAGCCATCGGTACTGCAAGTGCAACGGAAACGACGGCGACCAGCAGCGCCATTACGATGACGATTCTTCTGGTCACGAGTTCTCCTGAACCAGCCGATACCCAACGCCACGCACGGTCTCAATCAGTTCGGGATCACCAATCTTTTTACGTAGTGAAGCGACATGCACGTCAAGAGTCTTACCGGTGCCGATCCAAACCGGATCCCATACCCGTGAAAACAACTCCTGGCGCGTAACCGCACGGCCCGGCTCCTCCGCAAGCACAGCGAGCAGGTCAAACTCTTTAGCGGTTAAATCCACCAGCTGCCCGTCAACGTGTACCTCATGGCGAACCCGATCAACGATTACTCGGCCAGTTTCAAGAGTCGACTCGGTGCGCCGGCGGCGCGAAACTGCGCGCACCCGTGCAGCCAATTCGCGAACACTAAAGGGTTTAACTACATAATCATC
>WLHM01000205.1 GCA_009702725.1 Actinomycetota bacterium
GGTGGGTCATTGGAAAAGCATCAAAACCCTTAATTTTATCTAGCCGGTAACCGAAGCCGGCAAAGATTTCAACATCGCGTGCGAGGGCTACGGGATCACAAGCCACATAGACCACCACACGTGGTCCTCGGGCGGCAATCTGTCGAGCAATGGTTCGCCCAACCCCGGTGCGTGGAGGGTCAAGGACAATCCCCGACACCTGTAAATGATCAGTAGCCTTCGCCAACCACCTACCAACATCACTTTCTACTAATTTGACTCGTTGATCATGTTGCAGGTTACGGCGGGCATCGCGAACCGACCTTGCGGACCCTTCCACCGCCACCACCAATCCAGTCGGCCCAACCGCCGAACTCAGATAGCCGCTAAATAGTCCAACACCCGAATAAAGATCCCACCAGGTTTCACTAGGCTGTGGGTTTCCTAAGTCAAGAACCGCCCGAACTAAAGCCTCAGCAGCGCCAACATGGCCCTGCCAGAAACTTTCGATATCGATATTCCAATTGCGGCCGAGTACTTCTTGATTTATTCGGCGACTATTTGTTGATTCGGATGCGGCAGTCGAAACGACAAGCTCACCATCTGAGCCCTGAGCTGATCGTACTTCCAAAACTCCCGGGTAGGTGCGATCTGGGACTCCCCCTTGTCCTTGAGTGGCGATTAAGCAGGTATCGACCGGGAGAATTTCGCTGCTACGAAAACGGTGGAAGCCAAGGTGGCCTGAACTATCGACACTCCAGCGCACTCGGGTACGCCACGAAAGTCCGTCTCGATCCCCCGGCACCGAATCGACAACTACTTCAACATCATCAATGCCCGCATGCCGACGAAAAGCATCCTGCACAACCTCTTGCTTCAATGAGCGCTGTCTCGAAATAGCAATATGTTGGAAATCGCAGCCGCCGCAGGCTCCCGGTCCAGCGAATTCACACGGCGCGTCCACCCGGTCCGGACTCTTAGCCAAAATCTCGATGGCATCTGCTCGCACCATCTTGGATCGAACTTCGGTAATTCTAATCTTTGCAGACTCGCCAGCAATTGCATGCCGTACAAATATTGTTCGCCCCTGCGCATGTGCAATGAAGTGCCCGCCATGTGCGATTTTGCCGATAACTACTTCGATCACATCGCCGACCGCCAGCGGCGCCTCGCCTGACTTAATCGTCACGGTTCAGTACACGCTCACTGGACTCAAGTTGCCAAGGCACACTTGTCATCATCACTCCTGGCATGAAAAGCAAACGACTCGTCAAGCGCAATGCTGACTGATTATGCAAAATCTGCTCCCACCAGTGCCCGACAACATATTCAGGCACATAGACGGTGACAACGTCATTTGGATTGTCTGAGCGCAATCTCTTAACATAATCGATTATTGGGCGAGTAATTTCACGGTAAGGCGAATCCAAAACCTTTAGCGTTACCGGTATGGCACGTCGCTCCAACTCTTCTTCTAGGGAGCGAGTCTCGTCGGGATCGACATTGACCGTAATGGCTTCAAGTACCGATGGCCGAGTGGCCCGGGCATAGGCCAAGGCCCGCAATGTCGGCTTGTGGATTTTTGACACCAACACGAGTGCATGCACGCGCGTTGGCAGCGTGATTTTGTCCTCATCGGTAGTTACCAGCTCCGCCGCCACGCGGTCGTAGTGCTTACGGATCGCGCGCATCAACAGGAAAATAAGTGGCATAGCCACAACCACGATCCAAGCACCCTTAGTGAATTTCGTCGCGAGCACGATCACCAGCACAGATCCGGTCATGAGAAAACCCACGGAGTTAATAGCTCGCGACCTGAACATTTTACGTCGCTCAGATGGAACTATCTCGGCTCTCAAGTGCCGGTTCCAATGCTTGATCATTCCGAGCTGGCTCAAAGTGAAGGAGACAAATACGCCGATGATGTAGAGCTGAATTAGGCTTGTGACATTTGCCTGATAGATCAAGACCAGTATCACCGCCAACCCGGCGAGCATCAAGATGCCATTGCTAAACGCCAGTCGGTCACCCCGTGTATGCAACTGGCGCGGCAAATAACCATCGCGCGCCAGAATCGATCCAAGTACTGGGAAGCCGTTGAATGCGGTGTTGGCTGCGAGCGCCAAAATCAGCGCGGTCGATAGGGAAATCACCAGGACCGCAAATTCGAAGTTTCCAAATACGGCGCTGGCAACTTGAACGATCACAGTTTTTTGGGATTGCCCATCTGGTAGCCCAATCAGATCTTTATCAAACTCGGTTACCTGAACCCGGGTTTTAATGGCTAGCCAAGTGATACCCGCAAACATGGTTGTTGCGATTAAGCCGAGCATTAATAAAGTCGTTGCAGCGTTTTTAGACTTTGGCTTGCGAAATGACGGCACGCCATTAGCGACAGCTTCGATACCCGTAAGGGCGGTCGTACCTGACGAGAATGAGCGCGCCACTACAAAGATCAACGCGGCACCTGCGAAACTTGCCTCAGGCACCACCTCCCAGTTAGCGCTCTCGGCCTCCAAATTGGCCCCGGTCGCCATCTTGAAAATCGCGACGCCAATCATGATGAAAATTGATGCAATGAAAAAATACGTTGGGATCGCAAACAGCGAGCCGGATTCACGAATGCCACGCAGGTTCAGCAAAGTGATTACCACAATGGCTCCAACCGCCCACCAAACACTGTGCTCAGCAATTGCTGGGATAACGGACCCGAGGTTTGCTATCGCTGATGAGACAGATACTGCAACTGTGAGTACATAATCGATCAGTAGCGCACTACCAACGAAAATGCCCCAGTTCTGCCCCAAGTTCGTCGACACAACTTCGTAATCACCGCCGCCGCTTGGGTAGGCGTGCACATTCTGGCGATATGAAGCGACCACGGTGAAATAAACAACAACGACCGCTGCAGCTATCCAGCCGCCGAAAGCATAAAAAGAAGCGCCACCCAACGAGAGAACCAGCAGGATTTCCTGGGTGGCATAGGCGTTAGATGAAAGTGCATCGCTAGCGAAGACAGGCAAGGCAATTCTCTTTGGCAGCAAGGAGTCACTCAGACGATCACTGCGCAGCGCCCGCCCAAAAAACAGGCGCTTGACACCATTAGAGATAGGCACGACCAGTCATGCTACGCCCCTTGATCCTGACAACTCCGATGGTGGTGGGACTGGGTGTGGTCAGGCGTGTACGGTTTGCGTCGTGCACGTAGTAATCATGGGATGTGGTCGCGTAGGAGCCTTGCTCGCTGGACGCCTCGGCAACCTCGGCCACAGTGTTGCGGTGATTGACCAAGTTACAACGGCTTTCGGGCGGCTCCCCGCTGATTTCGCTGGAATGACAGTTGCGGGTATTGGATTTGATCGTGAGACCCTTGAAAGCGCCGGTATTACCCGCGCGGGGGCATTCGCCGCCGTAAGCAGTGGCGATAACAGCAATATCTTGGCGGCTCGAGTAGCCCGTGAAACTTTTGGTGTTGAACGCGTGGTCGCTCGGATTTATGATCCGCGCCGTGCCGAGGTCTATCAGCGACTCGGGATTCCGACGGTCGCGACAGTGGCGTGGACAACCGGGCAGATCCTAAGAGGGATTTTGCCCATGGGGGCACATGAGGAGTATCGCGACCCGAGTGGGGCAATGGCGTTGGCTGAGGTTCA
>WLHM01000206.1 GCA_009702725.1 Actinomycetota bacterium
GGTTAGCTGCTGGATCAAGGCTGCAAGCGCGATACCGATAAACACCGCGCCGATTACGAAGACCCGTGGGTTAAGTGAGGCACCGGTCAGCTCTGCGGCAATGCCACCAAGTGACTCGATACCCGCCCAATCGCCTGGCACCCACACAAAGACAGCGATGATGACCAGAACCGCAGAGATCGCAGCCGAGATGAAGAATCCACGGTTGATTGCTGACATGCCAGAGCGATCACTAGCGCGCGGGGATACCGCGAAGATGCCGATGACCGCGGTGAGCACACCGATGGCCGGGATGATCAGTGGCAGCACGAGGCCAAGTTCACCGAAAGCTGCCTTACCCAAAATGAGTGCCGCGACCAAAGTGACGGCATAAGACTCGAAGAGGTCAGCGGCCATACCGGCGCAGTCACCGACGTTATCGCCCACGTTGTCGGCGATGGTTGCCGCGTTACGGGGATCATCCTCGGGAATACCCTGCTCGACCTTGCCGACGAGGTCGGCGCCGACGTCAGCAGCCTTGGTGAAGATACCGCCGCCGACCCTCATGAACATGGCGAGCAGTGCGGCACCGAAACCGAAGCCCTCGAGTACCTTGGGTGCTTCACCTTTATATACAAGTACCACGAGAGCGGCGCCAAAGAGGCCCAGGCCCACCGTGAACATGCCTGCCACACCGCCGGTGCGGAAAGCGATCTTCATGGCCTTCTGCTCACCGCCAACGTCGTTGGCAGCAGCGGCAACGCGCACGTTACCGCGCACCGCTAGCCACATACCGATGTAGCCGGTGGTGCCGGAGAACACCGCGCCAACCAAGAAGAAGATGCTTCGGCCAATGCGCTCGTTGGTGGTCTCGGCCGGGAGCAAGAACAGCACGAAGAAGACGATTACCGCGAAAATCGCGAGGGTTTTGAACTGCCGCGTGAGGTATGCCGAGGCACCTTCTTGGATCGCGCCGGCGATCTCCTTCATGCGATCGGTGCCTTCACTGGCCGCCAGCACCTGGCGAACGAGGACTGCCGCAACGCATAGGGCGGCTAACGCGATGACAGCAACGATGACAACGAGAGTCATGTTGGTGCCGGATAACTCAATCATGGGTCTCCTGACCTACCGGGACAACGCGGACATAGATAACGGGCGGAGTCTACGCAGGGGGTATCCCACTGGGACGAACAGGTGCGAAATCAGGCGGAGAGGGCCGAATCCAAAGTCGCATGAATATCTATCAGGGTGTCGATCCCGGTGATCGAGAACACCCTCATGACCCTGGGCTCAGACACCACCAATACCAGCGTGGTTCCGGCCTCGCGGGCCCGCTTTAGGGCGGTTACAAAAACACTCAGGCCCGAGGAGTCCATGAAAGTTACATCGGTGAGATCAACAATGACCGGTTGGCCGGCCGCAATGGCCGGGCTCAGCACCTCGGTTAGATCCGGGGCAGTATGGATATCGAGCTCGCCGCTGACCGTAATTACGGTAGCGGCCCCTACTTCGCGGGAGTGCACGACGAAATCCACGTGCCCACTCTGGCACATAACCAGCCGCAGTGGAGTTTTACCGCTCAGGTTGGCCCGCTCGGGCAGTCGCCCCGATCCCTGCCAGCGGTTGACCCACGAAACCCAATAGGTGTTGGAGGACTCCAGGCGCCGGCACCGTGCCGCTGACAACTACATCACCGCGGTCTAGGTAACAGGTGTTTAACTGCGCGCCGTTGGCCTGGGCCACGAACTGGGCCTGATCGCATGGCTGGCTAATAGACTGGGCACCCGCAAGGGCAGCTAGATCCATCGCGGTGCTGACCTGCTGACGCGCCACCGCGACCTGGCCGGTGGCCATCGTTACAAAGCCACCAAGAAGCAACATGAAAGTGAGAGCCAGGGACCAAATAGTGGCCGACCCACGATCGGCACGCATGGCTTTCACCAACTGAAGTTTTCTCGGGCGGCCAGCGCAGATCGGTGCACGGTGAATCCGAGACCGTCAAGCATCGGCATAGGCAGTGATACGTACTGGGTGAGTTCAACCAGGACACTCTCGGCTGACTGATTGATATTTATTTGCGCCTTGGGGGCCTGCTCATTGGTCTTACGCGCAATAACCTCGACATTTTCACCGCGAGCTATTGCCCGAGCCGACTCGCGAGCCACATCACCAAGGGACAGTGCCGTAGTAGCAACACCAAGGGACCAGATAAGTGACATCGCAATACCGAACAGCATTGGGATTGCAATAGCGGTTTCAAGGAGAACGCTGCCACGTTCACGCAGAAGAGAACTTCTGATGGTGTGGTGTGGTGGGCCGACATGGCCCACCACCCCTCCCCCGCATGGTTTTGTCATCCGCCGAAGATGGCTTTGAACGCCGAAGCAATGACACTAAAGAGTAAATCCTTTACCGCATCGCTGGTGAGCAACTTGATCAAGATGCCACCGAGACCAGCGACAGCAACTGTGCCGACGGCATACTCGGCGGTTGATAAACCGCGCTCATCCTTCGCCAGACGTGAGAGCAGAATACGCATGGAGTTCTCCCTAATGAACTTTATTTGCCGACGAACGGTCGGCGCGTGATGCCTGTTGGCAATGCCCACTGTGTTTTAGTTTCTGATTTGGCGAAAGTGTCGTTTCAGGAGTTGTGAACGCGGCGTCAGAGCAGATATGAAATGGGGATAACTTCAACCATTAAAGAGGTCACTCGCCATCGAGGCGACCACCGGAACAACCCCGAGTAGCAGAAAAGCTGGCAAGAAACATGCGGCGAGCGGTGCCACTGCACGCACCCCAGCGGCGCGTGCAGCAACTTCAACAGCGAGGCGATGCTTTCGCCTTAAGTCATCGGCCGTTCCCGCTAACAGCGTTGATAACGGGGCACCCGAAGTTGTTGATCGCACAAATGCGAGGGCAATTGGCGCTAGCGATGGGTCATCCCGAAGGCCGGCCCACGCATCGGCCGGATCCGCGCCCAAATCCAGGGCCGCGCCTATTGGCAACAGTAAATCTGAACTTGGTGCGCCGACTGCGTCAGCGACCGCTATCAACGCAGCACGAAGTGGTGCACCGGAAGCCAAGGTGGCGGCCAATAAGTCGGCAATGTCGGGAGCTTGCTTCATCAAGGATGCGCGCCGAGTGCGAGCTGCCCGCGGCTCCATTCGCATAATGATTTTTGGCGCAATGACCGCTATGCCAAGACCGAGGATGATGCCCCCCACGCCACCAATAACAAGAGCCGCACCGATGCCGAAGACGACGGCACTCACCATTGTCAAAGCCTCGCGCGATATTTGTCGCGATGCCTTGGGTTGGGTAAACAATTCAAGCAGCCGGCCTTGAGATGAGGGGCGAACCCAAAACCAAACGGCAGCAAACGCTGCCCCGGCGGCAAGGGCACTCATAGTTGACGCTCCACCGCCGTGGCGATCCGCGCGGTCCAGGCCATGCCCGCCACGGTTAGCAGCACTCCTCCTAGCAAACACAGCAATCCGGGTGGCGTGCCAAGCAGCCATTGCAGTGGGTCGGCGCCCATCAACATGCCCATCGCCAAACCGATCAACGGCAAAGTAGCGAGCATTCGCGCGGTCGCACGTGGGCCGGCCAGCTGCGCCTCGA
>WLHM01000207.1 GCA_009702725.1 Actinomycetota bacterium
CACCGGCGCGCAGCGCCGCGGTTATTGCAGCCACGGTAACTGAGTCTGCAACAACCACCGCAAGATCTTCCTTGGCCACCGGGTGCGCACTCACTGCGGGGGCGGGACGCACCGCGGGGGCCGCCGCTATGAGCGCATCAAGGTCCAGTTCTAGCGCACTTGATCGCGTGGGCAGCGACCAAGCTTGGATAACCCGAGGATGTAGTTCACCGGCCACCCCAATCGGTTTACCGGCACGGTTGATCGTGGCACAACGACCCGGGTGAAATACCTGATCATTACCTTGCTCAATGGTGATCTCGGACCCGATCACCTCGGCAATCACCTGTGCCATCTGGACCGCATCGCTCCAACCATGGTCCAGACTTGGCCCCCACCAACCTGCCGCCTCACGCTCCCCCGCAAGAACTACACCCAGGTGCATCGGCTGACTTGGCAGTAATCCATTTAACGCGGCCCACTCATCGGCGCTAGGCCGCTCTAGGACACTGGGCCGAGGCACTACGCCAACACTTTCACCTTGGAAAACCGATCCCAATTCAAATAGAGATACGCCGCTGCTACCGCGCCCGAGATTGCGGCGCGCCGTGGAAAGCAGCCCGGGCAGTAGCGAAGCGCGAAGGTATGGCTGCTCATCAGATAGTGGGTTTGCCAGGCGCACTTTCGATCTACGAATATCTGCTATCGGAATTTGCAGATCATCTAGTTCGCTATCGCCTACGAATGGATAGGTGAGGACTTCAACCGCACCGCGGGCCGCCAGAGTCATCCCTACCCGCCGCTTCAGTCGCTGTGAGTTTGTTAAACCATGACCGGCAGCCGCAATCGGCAGCGTTGAGGGCAAATTTTTATAGCCGACTAAGCGAACAACTTCCTCGACTAAATCTGCGGGATCGGTGAGGTCAGCACGCCATGGTGGCACTTGGACTTCCAGCCGATTGCCATTGCTTCGGACTCCACACCCAACCGCCTCGAGAAGCTTGATGACGGTGTCTTCTTCGATTGACATCCCAGCGACCGCGGCCGGCTCACGGCCTTGCATCGATATCACTACGGGGTCATAAGGTGCCTCGACCGCGGTCATGCCTACGTAATGTCCGCCGCCGAATTCAATTAGCAAGGCCGCTGCCCGAGCTGAGGCGTATGGGGCAAGTGTTCGGTCAACCCCACGCTCAAATCGCCGTGACGCCTCGGACGAGAGTTTGTGGCGTCGTCCCATGCGAGCAACGACCCTGGGCGAGAAGTGTGCCGCCTCGATCGCAATGCTTGTCGTGTCATCATCAATTTCACTGTCGAGCCCGCCCATGGTTCCGGCTAGCCCAATGATGCCATCATCGTCCAAAATCACTAAGTCATCAGAACCAAGTTTCCGGGTGACGTGGTCGAGAGTCTCAAGAGTCGAACCTGGTTCAGCCCAACCTGCCCGCACTGAACCATTTAACTTATCAAGATCAAATGCATGGAGCGGCTGCCCCAGTTCGAGCATGACGTAGTTAGTGACATCTACCGCAAGTGAAACCGGGCGCATACCGCTTGCCGTAAGCCGCTGCTTCATCCACTGTGGTGACGGCGCCTTTGGGTCGAACCCAACGATAGTTCGCAAGGTGAAAAGAGCACAGGCCTCGAAATCATCGCTGCCACATTGAGCGGGAACCGCACCAACAGCAGGGGCCGGGAGGTCAGCGACATTTAGCCCTGGATCGTCAAAAGGCACGCCGTATGAAATCGCCAGTTCACGAGCGATGCCGCGCAGCGACAATGCGTATCCGCGATCAGGAGTGACAGCGATATCGAGGACTTCTTCGCCGACTCCAATAAGTGGGGCAGCATTCGTACCTACAGTGCCCGATTGAAGCACCATTATGCCGTCATGCTCTTCACTCAATGCCAGTTCACGCTCAGAGCAGATCATGCCGTCAGAGATGTGCCCGTAAGTTTCGCGCGACGCGATTTCGAAACCACCGGGTAGCACAGTTCCGGGAAGGGCGACAACCACTATGTCGCCGACCGTAAAATTACGCGCACCACAAATAATGCCTCGAACACCGCCTCCGGCCGCGCCAACGTCGACCTGACACCACCTGATCGGCTTCTTGAATTCGGTTAACTCCTCGATTTCAAGCACCTTGCCGACATAAAGCGCACCGTTGACACCACCACCTATTGTCTCCACAGTTTCAACTTCAAGCCCGGCATCAATCAATCGCGCGGCCATATCGCGACCGGTTTGATTCACTGGGATATCTATCAGTTCACGAATCCACGACACCGGCGCTCTCATCAGGACTCTAACCCGAAGGCTAGGGAGAACCGCAAATCGCCTTCGACCATATCGCGCATGTCTGTGACACCGTTTCTGAACATCAAAGTGCGCTCAATTCCCATGCCAAATGCAAATCCTCGATACTTAGCGGGATCAATACCCACGGCCTGTAAAACTCGGGGATTGACCATCCCACAGCCACCCCATTCGATCCAGCCCTCGCTTCCGCAGGTTCGGCAGGGTTCGTCAGAGTTATCTATCGAGGCACCCCGGCACACAAAACACTGAACATCTAGCTCTGCACTGGGCTCGGTGCAAGGGAAATACGAAGGGCGCAGCCGTGTCACGATACCTGGACCAAACATTTCTTGGGCGAAGTGATCAAGGGTTCCTTTTAAGTCGCCCATGGTTAGTCCTTCGTCAACCGCGAGACCTTCAACCTGATGGAATACGGGAGTGTGTGTGGCATCAAGTTCATCAGTTCGATAAACCCGGCCGGGTGCGACAACATAAATTGGCAACTGCCGATCGAGCATCGCGCGAATTTGGATGGGTGAGGTCTGGGTTCTCAAAACCACACCACTTTCGGGTGAACCCACATAGAAGGTGTCTTGCATGGTGCGCGCCGGGTGATCTGGCGGCACATTTAGTGCATCGAAGTTAACCCATTCAGCTTCTGCCTCTGGACCCTCAGCGATGTCGTACCCCATTGCAATAAAAACATCGCAAATTCGCTCCATCACCGTCGTCAGCGGATGCCGAGCACCCAACGGAACTCGCACCGCTGGCAAAGTGACATCGATGAACTCCTCGGCGAGTACGAATTCATCACGGGCTCGCTCGAGTTCAATCTGCCGGGAGTCAAGGGCGGTTTTAATCGCTCCCCTGGCCTCACCAACCCGCTTACCCACCTCCGCCTTGGCGGCCGGCGGTAGTGCCCCGATATCGCGGTTAGCCAAAGCCAACGGGGAGCGGTCCCCAGCATGCGCTAAGCGCACCTCTTTAAGAGCCGCGAGGTCATCGGCGGCCGCGACCGCCGCCAGTGCGTCAGTAACCATCAGCGCGATGGCATCAGCGCCCAGCACTGCTACCTGCTTAGGGTCGAATGAGGTATTTGGTCCGGACATCAGGTCGGAAGTATCTCACTCGCCGAGGATCGCCCTGGCCAACTGCTCCACCGTGGCGTCAAGATCTCCAGTTCCGTGCAAAATCAGGTCAGGATGCTCCGGTACCTCATACGCTTGGCCGCGCCCGGTCATATTGGGCAGGTTGCCCGCGGCCGCTTTGGCATAGAGGCCCTTTGGATCGCGTTCGGCACATATCTCGAC
>WLHM01000208.1 GCA_009702725.1 Actinomycetota bacterium
ATTTTTGATTTTTGGCACATCCGGGTCGGTGGCGGTTTCCGATGAACCAGTTTGGTCCAATTGGTGAAGATGTCGGGGGATTCACCGGGTTGGTACACCCGATTTGGCGGGCGCCCGCCTACGTGGGTACCCTTGGGGGTCGCACTTCGAGTTCGGTCCCTGAGCTTGGTCTCGGGGTTCGGTTTCGGCCGGGCAATACCGCACTGAAAATGCACAAAAAACTGTAGTCCCAACGAGCAAATGTAAAGGTGGCGTCCCGTGCGCACGTACAGCCCCAAGTCTGGTGAGATCAACCGCACCTGGCACGTTATAGACGCAACCGACATCGTGCTCGGCCGCTTGGCCTCCCAGGCTGCAACATTGCTAAGAGGCAAGCACAAGACGACCTTCGCGCCACACGTTGATACCGGTGATTTCGTCATCATCATCAACGCTGAGAAAGTTGCGCTGACGGGCTCAAAAAAGCAGCAGAAGATGGACTACCGCCACTCGGGTTTCCCGGGCGGTCTGCGCGCAACAAACTACGCCGAACTTTTGGAGACCAATCCGCGCCGCGTGCTCGAAAAGGCAGTCAAGGGAATGCTCCCGCACAACAAGCTCGGCCGTCAGCAAATTAAGAAGCTGAAGGTGTACTCCGGGTCTGAGCACCCACACACGGCCCAGCAACCGCTGCCGTTCACGATTTCCCAGGTCGCTCAGTAATTTCCGGCCGAGCCAACACGAAAGGATCCGCGGCAGTGTCCGAGGCCATGATTGAAGATCTAGATGTTGATGTTGATTTAGACGTAGATGCACCTTCGGAGTACACCTCCGAAACTCCGATTAACCGGGCCGTAGCCACCCGCGACATCGTGGTTGCACCAGGAGCCGCGATTGGTCGACGCAAGGAAGCAATTGCCCGTGTACGCATGGTCCCTGGTACCGGAAAGTGGACCATCAATGGCCGGGCCCTTGATGAGTACTTCCCGAACAAGGTCCACCAGCAACTTGTTAATGATCCGTTTGTGACTCTAGGCGCCGAAGGTAAGTTCGACGTTATCGCGCGAATTAATGGTGGTGGAGTTTCTGGCCAAGCCGGTGCGCTGCGTCTTGGTGTAGCTCGTGCCCTAAACGGTATCGACACTGAAGGTAACCGGCCGAGCTTGAAGAAGGCTGGATTCTTGACCCGCGACCCACGTATCAAGGAGCGCAAGAAGTACGGCCTGAAGAAGGCCCGTAAGGCTCCCCAGTACAGCAAGCGCTAATCCATTGGGCCGGCTCTTCGGTACCGATGGTGTTCGGGGCCTGGCTAATCGAGATCTCACAGCCGAAGTCGCTTTGGATCTTGCGGTTGCCGCTGCCCATGTGCTCGCAGAGGTAGGGGCGTTTGTCGGCCACCGACCCAGAGCAGTGGTCGGCCGCGACACGCGAGCGAGCGGTGAGTTCTTGGAGGCCGCGGTTGTCGCGGGCCTAGCGAGCGCTGGGGTTGATGTGATTTTGCTCGGCGTCGTCCCGACTCCCGCGGTCGCATATTTAGTCAATTCACTGGATGCAGACCTTGGGGTCATGTTGTCGGCCTCGCATAATCCAATGCCAGATAACGGAATCAAATTTTTCAATCGCGGTGGCTTAAAACTCGACGATGGAATCGAGAACGCCATTGAGGCGCGAATGAGCGAACCGTGGGATCGACCAATCGGTGATCAGGTGGGTCGGGTGCGCCTAGATCATGGCGCGATAGATGCATATGAGCAGCATCTACTCGGCAGTCTTCCCCATGATCTAGCCGGGTTGAAAATCGTCGTTGACTGTGCAAATGGAGCAGCATCGGTTATCGCCCCAGATGTGCTGAGACGAGCCGGCGCCGAAGTTATTGCGATCCACGCGGCACCGGACGGGCTCAATATCAATGACGGTTGTGGCAGCACCCACCTAGAGGATTTAGTTTCCGCTGTGCTCGAACATGGTGCCGATGCTGGAATTGCCCACGACGGTGATGCTGATCGCTGCTTGGCAATTGACGAACTTGGCCAGATCGTGGACGGAGACCACATCTTGGCAATACTCGCGATGTCCATGCGCGACGCCGGTCGGCTGGTCGAGAACACCGTCGTTTCGACGGTCATGGCCAATCTAGGTTTTAAAATCGCTATGCGCGAGGCAAATATTTTGGTGGTTGAAACCGGAGTCGGCGATCGCTACGTGCTGGAGGAGATGCGCACGAACGGTTTCGTTCTCGGCGGCGAGCAAAGTGGTCATATCGTGATGAGTGACTTTGCAACCACCGGCGACGGACTTCTGACCGCTCTCCATTTACTTGCTCGGGTAGCGCAAACCGGGAGTTCACTCGGTCAACTTGCTACAGCGGTAACCAAGCTTCCGCAGGTGCTGATCAATGTCGAAGGTGTCGACCGCACCCGACTTGAAGGCTGCCTTGCCGTGGACGAAGCAGTGGCTCAAGCCGCGAGTGCATTGGGCGATAGGGGTCGAGTATTACTACGGCCATCGGGCACCGAACCGGTGATACGGGTAATGGTTGAGGCACCAAGTTTGAGTGAGGCCCAGATGATTAGTGAGTCGATTGCGGTGGTCGTTCGCGCTTCGCTAGCCTTGAATTAAACCGCGCCCATACCGCTTGTTGAAATAGCAAAGTGAGCCATCCGGCGATGGCCATCCCCCCGATATTGATACCAAGTTGTGCGGCGCTGCCGATAACCTCATGCCAGAGTCCGAAAACTAAAGCGATCGCGATATTGCCCGAGGCCGGGATCGTCGTAACCGAAATGAAGACACCAACCAGTCCATTGGTGCGCGAAGAGGTCAATGACAGGACCCCGGCAGCACCTGCGACGACGGCGACTAAGAATGACCACCAGTTCGGGCTGTAGATAAATTCCGTCCCCGGTCTCGGCTTCAGCACATCGACCTCGGTGATAAAGCCAAAGCCCTTGGCCGCGAGCGCTAAGGCGGCAACGACACCAATCGATACTGCGAAACCAATGAGCAACGTTCGTAGTGCTTGTCGCAGTAGGTTCGGTCGCCGCTTTATTATGGAGAGTCCAAGTGTTGCGATCGCCGTGAATTCTGGACCCAACACCATCGCCCCGATTACCAGAACTATCGAATCGGTAACTATCGCGATAGCGGCCAATAAGGTAGCGAGAATCATGAAACTGAGATAGGTCCAGGTCAATTGAGTGTCGTCGTATGCACGCTCGACTACCTCAGCCCAAACTACGGCATCCGAACTACTTCCAGGTGCACTGCGCTCAGCGTCAAGGCCGCTCTGGGAGATCCAGGTAGCAACCGGGACGAGCTGGATTGTCCCTGATTTTTGGACCCCAAGGTCGGTCAGTTTGGTGACTAGATCATTCGCGGACTCCCGAGGAATATCGGCCCAAATCACGTCACCGGCTGGTTTGGTGCTGGCCCCGCGCCAAATTGTCAAACTGCTAACGGTCGGGTCAGCCTCAAAGAGGGCGAGGGCCGCGGCCGCTAGGTCGGTCGGGCACGCCAGGCGCAAAGTGAGCACCCTCTACTCTGGCACCTATGTGCGGAATTGTTGGGTATGTCGGCAAGAAGCAGGCACTTGAAGTCGTGGTGGCCGGCCTG
>WLHM01000209.1 GCA_009702725.1 Actinomycetota bacterium
GGGCGCCGTTGATTCAGCGGCCGCTTATCGAGCATTTAATCCAGGGGCCAACTGCCTTGTAATTCCCTGGAGCATTGAGCCTGTACAACGTTGGGATCAAGTATTAGCGGATCACGCACCGGATCTCCTATGTATATCGACTGACAGTAGAAATATTAACGCGACCACGGCGGCGAACAGAGTGAGCCTTGCCACCGGCTGGGCGCTAATCAACGGTTTTAGGCTGATGAAGAAGGTCGACAGCCTCATGCGCGGTAACCTCACCAGCGAGTTGGACGCCTTCATGTCTGAAGCAACAACTGCCGGCTGCTCCTTCCTGTTCGCACCTGCGCTGCCAAACCAAGGGCGCGTGACAGCAGGCGGCCACCAGTACCACGGAAGCCAGTTGATTACAGAATCTGAGGCCTCCGCCGACCCACTGGCTCCTGCCCTCGATAGTGAGTTAAAGTCCTTCATATCTGGCGAGCGCCCAATTCACCAACTGGATTTGGAGCAGGTCAGAGATCCATCGCTAGCCGAACACCTGCAGCGTTTAAGCACTCGTGGTGCGGTAGTTATCGCCGATGCCGCGACAGACGACGACATGGTCCGCTTGCGGAGGGCCGCTCTAAATTTGCCCCAAGTCGCCTTGATCGGAAGCTCCGGAATTCTCACTGACATTCCAACTCTACCGCAAGTTACAGCGCCCATGATTTTCGCAAATCTTTTGATTATCACAGCCAGCCGTCGCAAAGAGGTTAAAGGCCAGCTTAGGCACTTTGCCGAACATGTTGAAAGCTCCAGAAGTATCTGGGTTGACCCTGATGATTTGCCGGCGGCAACTACGATTTGTGAATCTATACGAACCGCTTTTGCTGACGGAAACTCTTGCCTCGTAGCAATAGAGTCAAGCACAATTTTAGATCCTGATATTCAACAGCGACGCTTGCAAGCAGCCGAAATTGTTAACCTGCTGGCGAACTGTCTACAAACAGTGTGCGCTAGACCAGAAGTGCCACTTCTGGCGGTGATACTTGGTGGAGACCTTGCTCAAGCCTTCTGCGCGAGTGCTGGTATTGAGGCACTCTCGGTGCAAGAAAGCTCACTGAAAGGTGGCGCAGCCAGCAAAGTGCTCGGCCTCGAAGGTTTTCAGGACGTTAGCATCCTGATGAGATCCGGAGGGTTCGGCGATGCCGATGCTCTTAGTTACTTGGCTGAAAAGTGAGTGTGCTCCCTCAAAATTAGGTTTCTAACTGATTCATCAATTTGATTTATCGCACCTATTGCCTTTATTTGGTCAGCCATCTGCGGGCTACGCAGCCCAGCCGTTGTGATAGACCCGTGGTTGTAGACGGTGAAAGTTTTCAGCGCCCGCATGATGTCTATTTCACTGCAGACCGCAAGCAGTTTGTCGGCCGTAGCAGTGCTAGTTTCAGATTCACCAAACCGTCGCCGCGCAAAAGCATTTGTGAACATGATTTCTATACAGCCTTGGTACTGATCTTTCGCGTCTTCGTAATTTGACACATTTGGTGCCAGCAAAGTTACCTTGTCATTGTCATAGAATTCAAGAAGCCTAAATCTTACTTTAGAAATGTCCGATGAGGCCGCCAAGGCCGGAGCTACTTCTTCGCTGATAACTCTTCTGAAATCTGAAATAGCAATACTTGGATCACACTTCAAATACAGCAGGTACTTCTCAGCTTCACCCAAATCGCCATTTGGTGAATCATCAAAACTCTCATCTTTCAAGGTGCAAACATTCTCTTTCACCGCTTGGTAAGAGATGGTCTTCTCGAAGACATTTTGTTCGTCAGCCATCAACGGTGCCAGGCTGTCGGCGAAACGTTTTAGATCCTGCTCAGTCGTGAAAGTTATCTCAGCATCGCCGTAGAAACCAGGGATTACTTCGCTACCTCGGCTCAACTGCATTGACCGCGGATACGATCTGCCGGCTACTGGGTCAAGTTGGTGTTGGAAATACTGATGTATCCCCGGCAATCTAGAAGAAATCTGCGTGTGCGCGCCTACCCAGTAGTCATAGAAGTTCTGCACGGGCAGCCCACGCCGTGGCCAGAGAAGATTCATCATTGCTACGTGAACTGGGCCTGCAATTCGTGCGCTCATTGGTTCTTGTCCATTCATCCGGGGGCCTGGCTTCGACCACTCAACTGTAGGCAATTTCATCACTTATCTTCCGAACTTTCACCTGAATTCAGGAATTACCTGCTTCGCTAATAGCCGCGCGGATGCAATAGCCTGCTCCCCGGAAATACCCGGCAGCTGAGTCCACGCGACGAGTTCTGTCATGCCGACCTCATCGCGCAGTTGTTGAATGCGCTCAATGGCATCATCAGGGGTGCCGATTATGTAACGCTCTTGGAAAGTTTCGAAATCGACGGCGTTACTGTCGACTATTAAAGTCCCATCATCGGACCGCAACTCCCGGGCACCTTCGGCAGACTTTCTGGCGTAGAGCTCGCGAAATAGGTGGGTAACGGCGGGGCCGGCAATGTCAATTGCTTCCTGCCTTGAAGGGGCAATGAATAACCCGCGGCCGATGGGAAGACCCGCAGGCTTAAAACCAACCGCATCGCATGCCAACCGATATGCGCTGACGTGCTCTTTGAGCTCCGGGACGGTGTGGCGCGGAGAACCAACAAACAGCGCATTTCTTTCAGCCGCCTTTTTGAGCATCTTCGGCCCTGATACGCCGTACCAAATTGGTGGGTGCGGAGTTTGTAGTGGACGCGGCATCAAAGAGGTCGGCGGGATCTTGAAGAATTCACCGTCATAGCTAAACTCGTCTTGGCTCCACGCCGCTTGAATAATGTCCATGCACTCTTCAAACCGGCGCACTCTGGTCTCAAATGGGACCATCAACCCAGCGAACTCCTCGCTCACATACCCGGGTGCTACTCCTAGGGTTAGGCGCCCATTGGAAAGGTTGTCCAGTACCGCGGTGTCTTCGGCCAATTTCACCGGGTTATAAAGCGTTGCAACCAGAATGTCGGTTGTCAATCCTAGGGTGGTTGTCACAGCAGAAACCGCGGCCAAAGTGAGAAGTGGTGATGGGTTCCAACCATCTTTTTGAAAATGGTGCTCGAGAACGTGTAGCGAGTCAAAACCCAATGCCTCAACTTCAGGAGCTAAACGCACCATGTCTTGTGCAACCTGCGACCAACTCAATGGACCATCAGGTGGAACCACAACGCTAAATGAGAGCCCGAACTTCAAGAAAACCCTCCTTCTGGAGTACTACTCAGAAACCGAATTACCTAGTTAGCGGGTAAAAGCTGATGAAATGACATAGCCCTCTGCGATTAATCTTTCGTGAACGGCCTTGGCTACCTCAGGGGCGTTGGGGCGATCGCCGTGAACACAAATAGATTCGGTTGGCATGTCAATGATTACACCGGTCACTGAAGTGACCTTCCCGGTTGCCAACTGCACGGCACGATCAGCAACCATATCCGGATCTTTTGCTTGGGGTATTGGCTCTATTACATGGGTGCCATCTTCCTCAAAGTCCAGATCAGCCGGAGCGTCAAAGATCACCGGTAAGCCTGCTGCCCTAACCGCCTTGCCACCGGCAAATGGCGA
>WLHM01000021.1 GCA_009702725.1 Actinomycetota bacterium
GATGGCAACCGGTGACCTACTTATTGGCTGGTTACTCCTCCGCCAAGCCGAGGTGGCAGTTGCAGCTCTTGCAGCGGGCGCCTCAGATCGCGATCGACCCTTCTATCTCGGAAAGATCGAGACAGCCAAGTGGTTCGCGCGCAATCGACTACCGCTACTGGCAGCCGAAAGGGCAGTGGCCGAAGCAACCACCCTTGAAGTCATGGAACTGACCGAGGAATCCTTCTAAGCCCCCAAGGCTCGTAGAATAAGTGCATGCTATTGCGCCGCTTGTTTTTCGTTTTCGTTTTCGGCGCTCTCGCCATGTTATTGGGTGTCACTACGGCAAGTGGGCACTCGCAGTTGGTTTCATCAGACCCCGCCGATGGTTCGGTGCTTAGTGCACCACCTACTCAGTTAGTGCTGACTTTCAATGAGGCACTTCTTAAAGAAGCCGTAGATGTGGCGATCGCCAACGCCGCCGGAGATGTCGTCAGCGGCGACGTCGCCACGGTGGTGGGCGCCATCGCGACCATCCCATGGCCGGCTGATTTGCCTCCCGATAATTACTCGGTTTCCTACCGAGTCGTCTCTGATGATGGGCATCCGATCACCGGCTCGATTGGGTTTTCCTACACGTCGAACAGCAACACGCCATCGGCCGCATCGCCCGAAGTAACGCCCGAAGTGTCGCCAACATCGGGTCCCGCAACCGGTTTCCCAATAGGACTCGTTGGTCTAATTCTCGCTCTAGCCGCCACAATCACCGTCATCATTCTGGCAAGGCGCACACGTCGATGAGGCAGACAGCCACGGAGCGCGCACCGCACAACACCACGGCGCCACCACTAGGTTTTGGTGCTATCTCCTTGCTTGCCGTTGCCCTGGTGGTGCTGGCGGTTTGCGCGCTCGCAGTTTCTTTAGTGGTAACGGGCGGCGGGTATGAATCACCAGCCGCCGGGCTCTCAGATCCTGGCCCACTTGTTGCCTGGGGGGTTCCAACACTGCGCCTACTTACTGAAATCGCTGCCCTAGCAACTATTGGTTGGCTACTTGCTGCTTGCCTACTTGATCCGTCGGGTAAGGACGGTGTTATTTCTAGGGTGGGGCGATCAGATGCCGTTCGGGCCTCGATAGCCGCACTCATCTGGTCAGTACTAGCTCTGGCCCAGACGTTCTTCGTTCTCGCCAACATTCTTGGTATCACACTTAGCCAAGCGTTCAATCCTGCTATTTTCGCGACGTACGCGGGTGATATTCCGGCAACCCGCGCCCTGATGATAATGGCGCTGCTGGCCTTCATCGTCTCTTTCGGCGCGTTCATCACTTCAACCATCGGCGCTGAAGCCGGGTGGCTGATTGTTGCTTTGGTCGCGGTCTCGCTACCGGTGCTCGGTGGCCACGGCTCTGGCCTCGGTGATCATGCGCTAGCCATTACCGCCGGCACTACCCATATTCTTGCGGCCGTCATTTGGGTCGGAGGCCTGATGGCGCTGGCACTTCATGCCGCCCGACGCGATGGATCCTTGCAGCAGTCACTTCAGCGATTCTCCGCAATTGCCCTCATCGCTATAACACTTTTAGCACTGAGTGGTATCGCGAATGCATACACGCGACTTGAGTCACTGGATCAGTTATTCAACACCGGCTACGGTCAAGTGGTTTTCACCAAAGCGCTACTGATCATCAGCCTTGGAATCATCGGCTGGGTGATGCGTCGACGACTTATTTCGGGCCCCAAAAAAACCTTTGGGGTGGCCCTCTTCGCTCGAATTGCCGGGCTCGAACTAGTCATCATGATGATCGCTGTCGCCCTAGGCGTTTCTCTCGCTTCAAGTGCCTCACCGAGACTGCAAACACCATTCAACTCCTTTGGCGAAACGTTGCTCGGATTTGCCTACCCACCGCCACCGACCGTGCTCACCGTTGGCCTGGGTTTTCGCCTAGAGCCACTGTTTTTGACTCTCGGAATCGTTGGCGCAGCGCTCTATTGCATCGGCGTAGCGCGCCTTCGAAAGCGCGGGGATAAATGGCCTTGGGGTCGGCTAATAGCTTGGTTACTTGGCATCGGCATCATGATTTGGTGCACGAACGGAGGTATTGCTACTTACTCGCAGGTTTCAGTTGGCCTCCACATGTTTCAACACATGACCTTGACAATGCTGGCTCCAATCATGTTGGTGCTTGGCGCCCCGGCGACACTGGCCCTGCGCGCAATAAAGCCCGGCAAAGGCTTCGACCGCGGCCCACGTGAGTGGCTCCTGTGGCTTTTGCAAAGTTGGGTAACCCGGATAGCAACCAACCCTTTCTTTGTGTTTTTCATTTATGTAATCGGGTTGTATGGCCTCTACATGACCCCACTCTTCGGCTGGCTGATGGGCAGTCACGCCGGCCACGTTGTCATGCAACTTCATTTCTTGGCTGCTGGTTACCTGTTTTATTGGATACTAATCGGCATTGACCCTCGGCCCAAACCACTGCCTTACTGGGCACGCCTACTCATATTGATGCTGGCGCTATCTGTACATGGATTCTTCGCGGTAGCGATGCTGATGTCCTCGACACCTTTGGCAATTGAGTGGTACGGCGTGGTGCAGCCAGATTGGATTGTTGATCCTCTCCGTGACACCTTGGTAGGTGCTCAGGTGGCGTGGGGGTTATCTGAGATCCCCACCACCATTGTTTTGATTGTTATTGCGGTGCAATGGTCGCGAAGCGATGAGCGTGAAGCAAGACGGTCTGACCGAAAAGCTGAGCGCGATGGCGGAGTCGAACTAGCTCGGTATAACGAGCGCTTTGCCCGCTTGGCTGAACGCGATGAACAGGGCTAACATTTGTGAGTGCATCGGTTACTGATCACCGCCATGGCTCTCCTACTGGGACTGGCTCCCGGGGCAAGTGCGGCGCAGCCAGAAACGCCTGAGTGGTTCCCCACTCAGCTGGCACATATCGGTAATTCAAATCAAGTCATTGTGGTGACTGCATCAAAGTGGTCAGCGACCGAAGGCACCCTTCGCGCCTTTGAGCGTTCAGCTAGCGGCAAATGGGTTCAGGTGCTTGACGCCACCCATGCGCAGTTGGGCTACGGAGGGCTTGTGAAGGCCGATGAGCGTCAGCAAGGCACCGGCAAAACCCCAACCGGCACCTTTGCAATTGATACAGCATTCGGCAGGCTTCCTGACCCCGGGACCGCATTGCCCTATACCAAATTCGACCGTAACGATGCCTGGACTTACAACCCGAAGCAGCCCGCTACCTACAACCTCTTTCAGGATGCAGCTGTGAGGTGGGAAGGCTACGGAAACTACGTTGAGAGACTTTGGCAATACGGGGAGCAATACAACTATGTAGCGGTGCTTGACTTCAACTTGCCCAAGGGGGAGGTAACCGTCGGCCCCAACGGCATCCGCCGTACTTCGCCACCCGCTGATACTCGCCGTGGTGGCGGTATTTTTTTGCACGTGAGTAACGGGGGTAAGACAGCCGGGTGCATCGCGATCGCCCAATCACGAATGGCCCAAATAATGAAGTGGCTAGATCCAGAGCAACGTCCGGTGATTGTTATCGGTACGCTCGCAACTATCGACCAGATGTAGTACCTAGTTAACGTAATCTAATGTCTTTAAGTGCCGGGAACGTCTTCCTCCACTTTTCCGGCAATTCGGGATCAACCTCGACATAGATTATTTCCTCATTGCTACCACCACGGGCAACAACCGAACCTTTCGGGTCAATCACACAGGAGTGGCCGCCTAATTCAATACCAGGTTGAGCGCCCACCTCATTGCATGCGATTACCCACGCTTGGTTTTCAATTGCCCGGGCTTGGGTCAAAACATCCCAATGCTCAATTCGCGGAGTGGGCCAACCTGAGGTGACAACAAAAGTAGTTGCTCCGCCTTCGGTCAGCGCCCTGAAAAGTTCGGGGAAACGCAGGTCGTAGCAGGTGGCTAGACCGGTCGCGCCAAGTGGAGTATCGACAACTACGAGCTCCTCACCACTACTCATTAAAGTTGTCTCACCCCCTTCAAAACCAAATAGGTGGATCTTTCGATATGTTGCACGAAGGTCACCCTGCGGTGAAAAAAGCACACTGGTGTTGTAGTACGAACCATCATCGACTTCGCAAAATGATCCGCCATGCAACCAAATACCATGTTGTTTGGCCAAAGCAGCCATATCGGTAACTAGCGGGCCGTTGATCGGTTGCGCATGCTCACGTGCCGCCTCGATATCAAACGCCCCCACATGCCACAACTCAGGTAACACGACGAATTGTGCTTTCGTTGCCGCCTTGGATATCAGTTTCAGGGCGTGCGGAACGCGTTCATAAATCGGGTCGGCCGACGTACAGTTGAGTTGAATCAATGCCACTGTGACGCTCACAACCTAACCTTACCGGCCGCCCAGTACTTGACACCCCGATCTGCGATTACACTTTTAACACCGCGTTAGGAGACTAGTGAAGACTGCATTTACCAAAGCTGAGTTAATCGGGGCATCCCTCGAAGGCCTAACTCAGGTAGCTGATCTGGTTAGCCCGCTATCGGATGACCAGTGGCACGCCGACACCCCATGCCCTGGCTGGCAGGTGGCAGATGTTGTCGCCCACCTTGCAGATTTCGAATCTTTCCTGAGCGGCAACCCGCGGGCTGTTGTTGAGCCTAACTGGGCTAACTTGCCGCACGTGTTAAGCGAAACCGGAAAGTTCATCGAAATTGGGGTGCAGGCACGGCGCGATTATACAAAAACCGAGCTGGTTGCAGAGTTGCGCGAACTCATCGAGGTGCGTCGCACAATCTTGAACACTGATACCGGCGACTTGAACAGCCAGGTGCGAGGTCCATTCGGTGGGCCAATAACTCTTGAAAGAGCGCTAACGATGCGCGGATTCGACACCTGGATACATGAGCAAGATATTCGCGATGCCATCGGGCAACCGGGGGGCTGGAGCGGCTTGCCTTTTGAAGTTGCGTTAAGTACGTTGATAAGTGCCCTTCCGGTGGTCTGGGGGAAGAACTCCAAGCCACCCGTGAATGCAGTACTAAAAGTCGTTATTAGCGACCTAGCGAGCGAAGTGTTAGTCCGTTTAGATGATGACGGCCGCGCCCGTTTCATCGAAGTAGGGGAGCCCACGGTCCAACTAACAATTTCTGTTAGCGATCTAGTGCACCTCATGTGCGGGCGAGTTGACGCAAATAACCCAGAATTCTTGGAGCGGATAGACGTGACCGGGCCTGATGAATTGGTTCAACGGTTAATTGTTGGCATGGTTGTTACTCCGTAGCCCGCTCCATAAGAATTTCAACGGTAGGGTCGGCGAGGAAATTCGCCATACTCACTAGGGCTCTTGACCCAAGTGCTCCATCGATAACGCGGTGGTCGAAAGACATCGAAAGCTGCATGATGGGGCGCACTGACACCACGCCGTCAACAACCCATGGCCTATCCAGAATTCGACCGACTGCCAAAATTGCTGATTCCCCCGGATTGATGATCGGGGTACCACCATCGACACCGAAAACACCAACATTGGTTATCGTGATAGTGCCACCGGTGAGATCGGCAGGAGTACTGCGACCGGCGCGCGCGGTTTCGATAAGCGTGTGAATACTGCGGGCGAGTTCTGGTAATTCCATCGCACCAGCGGACTTAACCGACGGCACCAGTAATCCACGCGGTGTGTCAGCCGCAATACCAAGGTGAACATCTTGGTGGGTCAAAATATCCGCGCCCTCGGAAGTCTCTAGCCAGGTTGAATTGATTCTTGGGTACTTCTTAACCGATTGAATAACAGCAGCCGCCACAATCGTTAACGGCGTCACCCTAATTCCTTCAAATGCCCCGTGACTGCGTAGCCTCGCGACCAGCTCAAGGGTGCGAGACACATCGACTTCGACCCATTCAGTCACATGTGGCGCCGTGAAGGCTGAACGCACCATGGCATCTGCCATTGCTCGCTGCACTCCACGCACAGGTTGACGATCAGCACCGACCGAAGGTGCCTTTCCCTGATTGGGGGCATGACCATTTTGTGCTGACCCCAGCACATCCTCGCGCGTTATTACTCCACCAACTCCTGTTGGCGTCACCGAATCCAAGGCCACACCAAGATCCTTAGCCAACTTGCGCACTAGTGGCTTAGCCCTAGCCGACGTTGCGGTTGCTGCTACTTGAGCCTGCTGGACATCAGTTTTGCGCGGCCTACGTCGGATTTCATGATCTACTTTGACTCCATAGCCAACCAGTACCGGTTCACGATCCTCAGTTTTAGCGGTCACCAAGATGGTTACGATCGGCGAGCCCACCGGAACAATTTCACCTTCAGGAACATGAAGGGTTTCGATCGATCCGGCATACGGGCATGGGAGTTCGACAACCGCTTTGGCGGTCTCAATTTCTACGATGACCTGATTGACCGAGACACTATCGCCGGGGCGCACCCGCCACTTGACGATTTCGGCTTCTGTCAAACCCTCACCTACATCGGGTAAATTGAATACCTGCTGCTGGCCGGTCATTTCAGTACCTCATCACTTGTTCAGCGGCCTCGATCACGCGATCGAGGTCTGGCAGGAAGTACTCCTCGAGCCGACTGGCCGGGTATGGCACATCAAAACCGGTAACCCTGATCACCGGCGCCTCAAGGCTGTAGAAGCACTTTTCACTTATACGAGCCGCAATTTCAGCTCCGACACCGCCACTCTTCGAAGCCTCGTGAACTACAACTAGCCGACTTGTTCGTTCAACCGATGACGCTAGGGTCTCAAGATCGAGTGGTGATATCGACTGCATATCGACTACCTCGAGTGAGATGTCGGTGCTCGCCTCCGCAGCTTCAAGGCAGGTTCGCACCATCGGCCCATAGCAGGCCACCGTGACATCGCTTCCGGTGTGCACCACTCGTGCCCGCCATGGATCAGCGACTGCACTTAAATCAAGAGCTGCCAGCGACTCATCAACTTCACCCTTATCCCAGTAACGGCGCTTCGGCTCGAAATAAATGACCGGGTCGTTACACGCGATCGCTTGTTGAATGGTGAGAAACGCGGCCTGCGGGTCCGCGGGTGTTAGAACTCGTAGGCCAGCCGTATGCGCGAAGTAAGCCTCCGGCGACTCACTGTGATGTTCGACCGCCCCGATACCGCCGCCGTACGGGATACGAATCGTGATCGGCATTACTATCGAACCGGCCATTCGGCGATGGAACTTCGCAACCTGGGAAACAATCTGATCGAAGCCTGGGTATACGAAACCGTCGAACTGAATCTCGAGTACGGGCCGGTAGCCCCGCATTGCAAGACCCACCGCCGTTCCGATTATTCCGCTTTCCGCAAGTGGTGCATCCATTACTCGATGCTCGCCGAAATCTTTTTGTAGGCCATCTGTCACGCGGAAAACACCACCAAGGCGCCCGATGTCCTGACCGAAGAGAATCACTTTCGGGTCACGCTCCATTGCTTTACGCAACCCTGCGTTAATTGCCTTAACCATCGTTAACTCGGACATTACCTAGCCCACCGAATCCTGGAAGGAGGACAAATACTCCAACATTTCTGATCGCTGCTCATCAATGCGCGCATGAGGCTCGGCATAAACGTCATCAAACATTGATTCGGGGCGCGGTGGGACCATCGCACGCACACCGTCACGAATATGTTCGGCTAACTCTTCACCCTCCTGTTCAATTTGATCGAAAAAGGATCGATCGGCAATGCCTTGACGGGCTAGGTAAACCTTCAAGCGCTCAATTGGATCACGAAGCCGCCAAGTCTCGAGCTCACCCGCGAGGCGGTAGCGGGTCGGATCATCCGAAGTTGTATGCGCACCCATCCGATAGGTGTACGCCTCAATCAATGTCGGGCCATTACCTGTGCGAGCCCGCTCAAGTGCGACCTTAGTTACGGCCATGACCGCAAGGATGTCGTTACCATCAACTTGCACTCCGGGAAAGCCAAATCCTGCTGCGCGCTCATAAATCTGAACATTGCTTTGGCGATCACGGGGTTGTGAGATCGCCCATTGATTATTTTGGCAGAAAAAAACAACAGGAGCAGAAAAAGACGCAGCGAAAACAAAGGCTTCGTTGACATCACCTTGCGCCATGGCCCCATCGCCGAAATAAGTAACAGCTACGTCCTCGGCTCCATCGAATTGAATCCCCATTGCATAACCAACCCCATGAAGTACTTGCGCACCAATAACGATCGAGTACGGGCCGCACTTATTCACCTGCGGATCCCAGCCTCCGTTTGTCACTCCCCGAAACAACGCCAATATTTCAAGTGGCGCTATCCCCCGACACCACGTGACCCCGTGCTCGCGAAAAGTTGGAAAAGCAAAATCATTCGGGGCCATGGCGCGTGCAGAACCAACCTGCGCGGCCTCCTGCCCAAGGCAGGGAGCCCACAAACCCAACTCGCCTTGACGTTGTAGCGCTGTTGCCTCAGTGTCGATTCGTCGTACGACAACCATGTCGCGGTAGAGGCCCCGGAGCTCAGAATCACTCAGGGTGATGTCGTAATCGGGGTGCGAAACTCGCTGCCCCTCCGGGGTCAGCAACTGGACAGCTCTCACGCGATCTTCAGCCATCAATCCTCCACGGAACTTCTTTGCACCAGGGGGGTGGGTGGCCAACACTCACAGGTCAAAGACTTAAACGCAAGATTACGGCAGATTCGAGGGGAAAAGCGTCTTTTGATAAATGTTCGTATGGCTTAGCGCTACCTTCGTGCGCCAATTAACTGAGTATGTGAGCTCAGCATGGCAAGTTGATGACGGATAGATGGCCCGACGTACGGCACAATGCGGTAGTGGTTGAACTAATTGAGAGTGCAATTCGGGTTTTCCTGCTCGATGACCATGAGATCGTCCGTCGCGGTCTTGCCGATCTAGTCTCGATTGAAGATGATCTCGAGGTAGTGGGTGAGGCCGGGACCGCAGCCGAAGCCTTACTTAGAATTCCGGCCGTGCGCCCCGATGTTGCTGTTCTTGACGTCAGATTGCCCGATGGAAGTGGTGTCGAAGTCTGCCGAGAAATTCGCTCACAAATGCCTGAGGTGCACTGCCTGATGCTCACCTCCTACGCCGATGATGAGGCGCTCTTCAACGCAATCATGGCGGGCGCTTCAGGCTATGTCCTTAAGGAGATACGCGGCATTGATCTAGTTAATGCGATCCGAAGGGTGGCCGCGGGTCAGTCACTCCTTGATCCTGCAGCCACTCAAAGAGTACTTGAACGTATTCGTGCCGGCGAACAGCACGACACCCGACTCGACAAACTATCCGATCAAGAAAAGCGCATTCTTGATCTCATCGGTGAAGGCATGACTAACCGGCAAATCGGCGAATCTATGCACTTAGCTGAAAAGACCGTCAAAAACTACGTATCAAGTCTGCTAGCAAAACTAAACATGGAGCGTCGAACTCAAGCTGCCGCACTGTCGGCCCGAATGCACGCCGAGCAGGAACGACCGCCGCAGTAACTAGGTGTTCGAGTTAGGCACCTGCCAAACCAACCGGGTGCCGCCTTCAGCCGACACCCGCTCAAGGGCAAAGGTGCCACCAAGGTCTTGAGCGCGAGCTGAGAGATTTGCCAACCCTGAGTGAGCGCTGAACCCATCCGGATTTATGCCGACACCATCATCGGTTACGGATAACACAATGTTCGTCTCTTTAACCATCACGATGACGTCTACTTTTTTTGCCTTAGCATGCTTGGCGACATTTACCAGTGCTTCACGCAATGCTGCAACCAAGTGATCGGCCAAAGCGTCATCAACCGAAGCGTCAACCGGACCAACAAAGCGCATGCCAGGCTGCAGTCCCATCGCGGCACCGGACAGCGACACCTCATTTAAGAGCCGCCCTCTAACGCCAGTTGATGGCCCGGTTAGGGGTTCGTGGAGGGCAAAGATGGTCTGTCGAATTTCGCGGATAGTCTCGTCAAGTTCATCAACTGCTCTAGAAAGTCGCTCCTCCACCTCCGGTGAGAGATTTTGGCCTCGCGATGTGCTTTGCAAGAGCATGCCGGTCGCAAACAGTCTCTGGATTACTAAGTCATGAAGATCTCGGGCAATGCGATCTCGATCCTGAAAAACAGCCAATCGCTCTTGTTCTTGCTGCGCCTCGGCTAGAACTAATGACACCGTGGCTTGTTTCGCAAATGACTCTGCCACTTGGAGTCCCTCACGTGAATCACCCGGGCTTGACCAGGCCAAAGCTAAAACTCCGATAACCCGATCAATGGTGACTAACGGAAGTGCGGCAACCGCGCTAAAAACGGGACCGCCTTCCAAGGACCAGTCGAAATCAAATTCATTTTTTCGGCTACTGAAAGCACGGCCAATTACCGATTCCACAGGTATCCGATACCCCGGTGATGGATGCCCAGCAGCCTTCTCCCCCTCGGCTACTTCAACGTCGAGCGTGCCATCTGGATTCGGTAGAGCAACAACCGCAAGATCAGCGCCGGCAATTTCGCGCGCGCTGGTGGCGATTAGAGCGATTACCTCACCAATAGGCGAGTGAGCAAGGAGCGCCTCGCTCACCTCCGCCGCAGCTCGATGCCACCGCTCACCACTGCGGGTGCGCTCAAATAGTCGGGCATTTTCGATCGCTACGGCAGCTGCAGCAGCAAGTGCCATGACGGTGCGCTCGTCCTCGGCAGTGA
>WLHM01000210.1 GCA_009702725.1 Actinomycetota bacterium
CTTAGATCAGTGGAGGAGTCCAAGGTCGCGAGGATCGAGTCGTTGATGCGTTGTGATACAAATCGGTAACCAACATTTCGAACGGTTCCAATAAGCGCCTCATCCTCAACGCCGAGTTTTGCGCGCAGGCGGCGCACATGTACGTCAACTGTTCGCGTGCCACCGAAATAGTCGTAGCCCCAGACTTCTTGGAGTAACAGTGCGCGGGTGAATACCCGACCAGCGTGTTGGGCTAAGTACTTCAAGAGTTCAAATTCTTTAAATGTTAGATCGAGAGTGCGCCCACGCAGTTTGGCGGTATAGGTTGCCTCATCGATCATGAGTTCGCCGTTACGGATTTCTTCTGGCTCACCCGCGGGCACGCCCTTGACTTCTTGGACCCGAGAGATGGCTAGACGCAAGCGCGCTTCAAGTTCAGCGGGTGAAGTGCTGTCGACTAGTACTTCATCCATGCCCCAATCCCACTGAATCGCCGATAGCCCACCCTCGGTGGTTACCAAAATCACGGGTACGCCGACTCCGGTCTGACGAATAAGGCGGGTGAGCCCTCGGACGGCAGGTAAATCTCGCCGGCCATCAATTATCAAGACATCGCAATCGGGTGCGGACAGCAACGCAGTCGGCTCGGCCGGCAAGGTGCGCACATGGTGGGCGAGAAGACTGAGGGCCGGTAGCACCTCAGAAGAAGGCTCCATAGCTCGGGTGAGCAGGACCAAGCGCATACCGGCACCTTACCGTCAGGGAGAATGACCAGATGATCGCGGATCAGCAGACAACCTTGCTCGCGGCTGACGGCGTGCGCATTAGCGCCTCCCATGTCGCAGCTTCAGATGACACAGCTGCCTGCGCTTTTGTGGTGGCGCACGGGTTCACGGGTGGGTGGCGCCAAGAGCGGGTCCAGAGAGTTGTAATCCAGTTGCGCGAGTTTGGTGGAGTTGTTGCGCTCGATATGCGAGGTCACGGAAGATCAGGTGGCACCTCAACTTTGGGTATGGATGAAGTACTTGATGTAGCAGCAGCGGTTAGCTGGGCTCGGGATCTTGGGTATCAGCGCGTTGTTTCCGTGGGCTTTTCAATGGGGGGGTCGGTGGTAGTTCGTGAAGCTGCATTGCACCGCGAGTCCAGTGCCAATGTTGATGCTGTGGTGAGCGTGAGCGGCACCGCATTTTGGCATTACCGCGGCACGCCAGTTATGCGGCTTGTGCATCGAATTGTGGAATCAAAATCTGGTAGAGCCGCAATGCGTGCCCGCGGTGTTCGCATAGGTTCGGCGCCGTGGCCCACACCTGAGCCCATATCTCCTGTCGAAGCAGCAGCTAGGTTGGGTAAAATTCCTTTGCTGGTGGTTCATGGCACTATCGATCGGTACTTCCCGGTTGAGCACGCGCATGCCCTTTACCGCGCTGCCATGGCGGGTGGCAGCACCCAATCTGAGGAATGGATCATTGACGGATTCGCTCACGCCGAATCGGCAATTGCTCTTCAGACGATTGACGAGATAGGGCAATGGGCTGTTAAACATTGCCAAGGGGAGCATCATCAGCTGAGAGTTGATTCACTATGAAGGGCTTTTACCTCGTTCTTGCCATTCTCATTTTGGCTACGGCCTTTGGGCTCTGGTATCGCGCAAATAATGGACGTCTGCGCACGACGGATATGCGCGCGGCAGGGGCGGATGAGCACGGAGGCGAAACGATAGATGCGCAAACAATCGGGGTGGCCTTGGGCGCGCGTGCCACGCTTGTGCAGTTCTCATCCGCTTTTTGCCAGCCATGTCGAGCCACGCGACAAATTCTCGGGGAAGTCAGCGAAATGGTCGCGGGAGTCGCATACGTCGATATTGATGCAGAAGCGAACCTTGAACTGGTGCGCGCACTCGACATTAGGCGCACGCCAACCGTGTTGGTGCTGGATAGTGCCGGGCGCATCCGCAAGCGCGCTAGTGGATTACCGAGAAAAGCTGATGTAATTGCGGCTCTAGGCGATCTCGATTAGTCTGCGAAAGATTCGCAATTAGGTCTATCCGTCTAATAATAAAGGCCGGTTTGTGCCCACCAAATCGGCCCATATCTTAAGGTCATGACGATTTCAACCGGCGCAACCGCAGGCCTAACCCCAGCGACTGAAGCCGGGATTTGCACACGGGTAAGCATTGATCCGCGTGGCCCCAGGTTCGGCGGAGCTATCACAACTGTGGTGCTGGCCATCGCGCTAATCACCATGGGAACCACGTTCGGTACGGCAGTTATTGCCTGGCAGGCGATTGTTTTTGCCTTGGGGGCCTTCGTCGGATTACGTGCGCAGCCGTATGGCTTGATATTTAGAACTTTTATTCAGCCACGGCTTCCTGCACCGGCTGAGTTAGAAGATTCAGCACCACCGCGGTTTGCTCAACTAGTTGGATTTGGTTTCTTGGCCGTTGCTCTCGTGGCTGCTTTACTCGGTGCCACTTTGATATCGACCATTGCGGTGGCTTTCGCTCTCGCGGCGGCGTTCCTAAATGCTGCGTTCAATTTCTGCCTGGGCTGCGAGATTTTCATTCTTGGCAAGCGCTTATCAAAGTCAAACTGAATCAGTAAGTTAGTGCCTGGACTCCAGGTTGGATGGCCTCCTCGATAAAGACTGCGGCACCGGCAATTCGGATACCGGGTATTAGGTCTTCTGGACTTATCCCACGACGTTGTGCACATTGGGTGCATACGGTGATGGAGCCCGCGGCCAAAATCCCGGAGAGCAGATCTGCCAGCGGAGCCGCATGCTCGAGGACAAACTCTTCCGCGCGCCCAGGTAGTGCGAACCAAGCGGCCTCACCCGTTAGCCAAAGTGAGACTCCGACACCAGATGCGGCAGCCACTGCGGCCACGGTAAAGCCTTGCGAACAGCGTTCTGGGGCATCGGCGCCGACCATGACTTTGATTAGCAATTGACGCGACGTGGATTCACTCATGGGTAGTAGGCTGCCGCATATGCTTGAGGCCCTCTCCGCCGCCCTGCTCATTGCGGCCACCTTGCTCCTTGCCGGTGGTTCTTGCTTCCTCGTCTACCGCCTGGTAAACGGGCCCGTGACTGGGGGCGAGTAACCCGTGGCCGCGACACCGGTTGGCGTGCTACCTGCCGAGCTACTGCCTCTTTCGTGGCTGGTTGGGAGTTGGGTTGGGGTTGGCACCGGCCAGTACCCAACGATCGAGGATTTTCGTTTTGGCCAAGAGGTTTCATTCGCTTTTGATGGCCGCCCGTTTCTTTCCTATTGGTCTCGCAGTTGGCTACTTGATGACGACGGCAACCGGGTGCGTCCGCTGGGTACCGAATCTGGATTCTGGCGCCCGCGGCCAAATAATCGTCTGGAAGTACAACTTGCACACCCGACGGGTTTTGCTGAAGTTTGGTATGGACAAATTGAGGTCACGGGCATCGAGGACGCCGTAATCACCGGGGCTCGGGCCGAAATACGAACTGACGTCGTTGCGCGAACCGAAAGCGCGAAGGAGTACACCGATGGCCAACGGCTTTATGGTCTCGTGGAAGGCCAACTGCTATGGACATTTGATATGGCAGCAATGGGCCAAAGCATGACCAATCAC
>WLHM01000211.1 GCA_009702725.1 Actinomycetota bacterium
ACCTGCTGACCTGCGATCGAATAGGTTGAGGGTGGCACTGAACCAGGTTGGTTCGAACTGAAGACCACCGGCAGATACGGCAGCACCCCGCGCCCGGGTTGATAACTGATGCGGCTTGGCGGCATAGTCCGTTCAAAGTCATCCGAGATCGCAATGCCCGCAGCGGCAACGGTTACCGGGCCATCATTAGAAACGCAGAGCAAGCCCTTGTTTTGCCATGTCTCTCCTCCGTTGAAAGAGAGCCAGGCCCGTAGGAGTTGTTCATCGGCGCCCTCGCAGGCGTGCAAAATGATAATGCAGCCCGGCGCAAATACTCCATCACAGGGTTCACGGAGCCGCCACCGGCACTCAACGCAACCTGCGACTTCATGTCGGGTGGCATCGGCCACGGTACCCGGAAGCACCAGCCCCCCGGTGCCCACAAAGCGATCTGCACCATCGTCAACCGAAATATCGACCGATGGTGCAGTTGCCGCCATTGCCAGCCCAAGTCCTTCAACCGGGGCGATCAAAGCAACAAGGGCGAGAAACATCACCACCCGGGCGTTCCACCTGTACATAGTGCCACGTTACGTCCGCTCAGCAGCGGTGTCACCTAGCGCTTACTAGCCTGTGGAAAACCACCACCTAAGACTCTTGGTCGAGGCCTGAAAGCTCGATTCCGGCCTTTAAAAGGCCACGTTCTATGGCGGCATTGACTGTTTCCAGCACCTTTACTCGCGCGTAAAGCTTGTCATTGGCTTCCACGACCGTCCAGGGCGCATAGGAGGTGTCGGTGCGATCTAGCATCTCGGAGATTGCAAGTTCATAGGCTGGTCGCTGCTCACGGTTGCGCCAATCCTCAGCGGTGAGTTTCCAGCGCTTAAGTTGATCCTTCTCGCGTGACTTAAACCGTTTCAACTGTTCATCACTGGAAATATGCATCCAGATCTTTACCAAAACCAGGCCTTCATCGGTCAAAGTCCGCTCGAAAGCCTTGATCTCGTCATATGCACGCCGCCATTGTTCCTCGGTGGCAAATTCTTCAACGCGCTCAACCAAAACCCTGCCGTACCAACTGCGATCCAAAATGGTCATGCCGCCCCAGCCAGGTAGATGCGGCCAAAATCTCGACAGGAAGTGGTGCCGCTTCTCATCGAAGGTGGGAGCAGCAATTGACATCACCCGGACATGACGTGGGTCGATGGGAGCCACTAGGCGGGTAATCGCACCGCCCTTCCCAGATGCATCCCAGCCCTCGAAAACCACGCAGATAGGTGGGCCCAGGGTGCCAGATCCATCATAGATTCCCCCGTCGACTAGCCGCAGATAGAGCAGGCGGCGCTGCGCTGCTGAAAGCCGGCGCTCCCCTTCATCTTTGGCAAGTTTGAGCGAAAGGTCGTAGTTATCAAGGGTGCCCATCCGCCAATAATGCACTACTGCGAAGGTATCGAGTTAGGCCCACTCATAGCGCAGGTGAAATCGCGTGCTGGTCATACAACTGATCGGAGTGTCCGCGCGCGCTGAACCGCCTGTTGCACGAAGTATGCGACCTGCTCATCTTCAACCAGAAATCCATCGTGCCCATGTAACGAATGCACCGTATGCAACTCATCGGCGCCGGGCACCAGATCTACCAGTTGCTGCTGCTGTCGATTTGGAAATAGCCGGTCAGAATCTATTGCCACCACGGTCAGCGGAACATTGACGCGACCAAGCGCTGCTTCGACACCCCCGCGACCTCGTCCAACATCGAACAAACTCATCGCGTTTGTCAAAGTAACATAGGTATTGGCATCAAAGCGCCGCGCCAGTTTTTCGGCATGGTGGTCAAGATACGACGTGATCGCAAAGGGTGCAATCGGCTGTCCAACAGTTTGTTCAGCAACGTCGTGGGGATCAATATTTTGTATTTCACGGCCGAAGCGTTCATCTAGCTCTCCAGAGCTGCGATAAGTTAAGTGCGCAATTCTCCGAGCAATTCCCATGCCAATATGCGGACCTTGGCCAGCTGCGGCGTCGTAGTAGTCGCCGCCATTAAATCCTGGATCCGCGTAGATAGCTGACAATTGCGTTACATGGGTGCCAATTTGGTCGGCTGAAACCGCTGCGGTGGTTCCGAGCACCAGTCCGCCGCGAACCCGATCCGGGTGTGCCACCAGCCACTCGATTACCCTCATGCCGCCCAAGGACGGACCAAGCATCAGTGCCCAAGAATCAATACCAAGTGCATCGGTGAGTAGCAGTTCAACTTCGACCATGTCGCCCACGGTTATCACCGGAAAGCGGCTCCCCCATGCTCGACCATCCGGTGCCAACGACGCCGGCCCCGTAGTGCCCTGGCAGCCGCCCAACACATTGGCACAGACAACAAACCACTCGTTTGTATCGATGGCCCGCCCCGGCCCTACGAGTGAATCCCACCACCCAGCGGTCTTGTGGCCGACTCCGGCCGGCCCGCTGACATGTGAATCACCGGTCAGTGCGTGAGCGATATAAATGGCGTTTGATTTGTCAGCATTTAGGCTGCCCCAAGTTTCGTACGCCACCTGCACCTGCGGGAAGCTAAAACCAGATTGCGTAGTGAACTCTCCTAGCTCAAAAAAGAGCCGATCACCCACGGGGTCTGACTCCCGCCACGCACAACTGGCGGGAGTCAGACCTTCGTACGACAGTGGGCCATACGGTGTGGGTGCGGTCATTGAAACTAGCCTTGCTTTGCAGCCCGAAAACCAGTTTCGAGATCGGCAAGAATGTCGACAATATTCTCGATACCCACAGCCAAGCGCACTAGCCCCGGCGTTACGCCTGCGGTTGCCTGCTCCTCCGGAGTCAACTGTGAATGCGTGGTGGATGCCGGGTGAATGACCAAGCTGCGCACGTCACCGATATTGGCGACGTGGCTATGTAGCTCCAGCCCTTCGACGAATCGCTTGCCAGCCTCAATCCCACCTGCGATTTCAAAACTAAGGACGCCCCCTGTACCAAGCGGTGCATACTTTTGTCCCAACGCGTACCAAGGGCTCGACTTGAGTCCTGCGTAATTAACGGAGAGAACATCATCGCGACCTTCTAGCCAAGTCGCGACGGCCAGTGCATTTTGAATGTGGCGTTCCATCCGGATAGACAGAGTCTCGATTCCCTGCGAAATCAGGAACGCATTGAATGGCGAGACGGCCGGACCGAGGTCACGAAGCAACTGAACTCGCGCCTTCAGAATGAATGACAGGTTCACGCCAAAAGCGCCGCCAACCCCGAGATCGCGCGCGTACACCAATCCGTGATAGCTCGGATCAGGTGTGTTGTAGTTCGGGAAACGATCCGGATACTGGGCGTAGTCAAAAGTTCCACCATCGACGATGACACCAGCGACGGAGGTGCCGTGGCCACCAAGGTATTTGGTTGCCGAGTGCACGAGTATGTCGGCGCCCCACTCCAGCGGTCGGATCAAATAAGGCGTGGCAACGGTGTTGTCGATAATCAGAGGCACACCAACCTCGTGCGCGACCTTCGCCACTCCCTCAATGTCAAGAACGTCATTTTGGGGATTCGATATCGACTCACCATAAAAAGCCTTGGTGTTCGGACGCAC
>WLHM01000212.1 GCA_009702725.1 Actinomycetota bacterium
CGAGTTTCTACCCTTATCGGATCAGCAACTGCCATCGGGGCGCCAGCGGTTGCTCTCACAATCACGCCTACGTAAAGTGTCGTACGAACTGCTGTTTGCACAATTAGTGCGCACCTAGTGCCATCGCGTGATGGAACTGCGGCGAGCAATGACGACTCCGCCGGCAGCCCTGCCACGTCAACTTCAGCCCTTCGTCCAATGCGATCCACGCGGGTTAGGCCCGTCAGGGCATTAACGACCCAGATATTCCCATCGGCGTCAAAGACCGGAGCCGCTAATGCTTCACCCCGGGTCAAGGCAAGTAACGGTGCATCCTCCGCAATCGCACCGCGCCACAACGTGCCGTCAGCATCAATCCCTGCGACCGCGGTCGACAACCGATCAATAGCAAACCTCAGGAAGGAAACCGCGCCACTGCCAGCATCTCCGGGCACTGCGCGATCAGTAGTGGTACCCAATCGCACCACCGAGCGGCTGCGCGCCACATACCCTGACGAGTTATCGGGTAAGGCGTCTGGATTGACCTTCGGCCAGGCGTCTACCGGCTGCGGGGAGCTAACGCCCGGCACCACAAGTTGCTGGCCGCCGGCGGTGATTTCAACCGAAGTCACATCTGAAAGCTGGCCTAGTGTCCAAACTAACTGCTGCGATAACGCTTCGCGCGTGCCATCATCGGCCAAAAGCACAGAGGACTTTAGGTCAACACGGGCCACGCCACCATCAATCGGTACCGATTCAATATTTAACCCCACCCCGTCGGGGAAGCCGGTGCGAACGGCAGGGGCCAACCAATCACTTGGCCCGTCAAGGAGATAGCGCACCAAAGTAGTGCCCTGACCCGGCCCAAGCACGGGTATCATGCGCGCATCGGGCACCAGAGCTGAGAAACTGGGATTGAAGAAGTAAACCGCAAATGATCGATAGGCACGATCGACGTCAGAGGCGGAGAGCAATAGGCCCTGCGGAAGCTGATCGATGCGCCACTGCGTGCCGTCGCGAACTAATTGGAAACTACCTCGAAGATCTTGGCCTGGGGAAGCCACCACATATCGGCCAATCTCATCGATCCTGCCGGTCTGGCTCGCGGTCAGTGTCACTGAACTACCACTGGAAGTAACAACCGCGGCACCGTCATAAACCGACACCTGCAAGCCAGGCAACCAACGGCTGTTCGCGGAACCGGTCAAATATTCCCTCGCGACCGCATGGTCGCCATCAAATGAAGCCGATGCGTCCAAAAACCCTTGCACGATTTGGGTTGGGGTCATCCCATCGCGCGGGCTGCGCGCAATTACCCGAATGAACTGATCCTTGCGATCAAGATTGACTTGCGCACCTTGCTGGATCGGCCCGGTCGTTGGCACCTGTGCGGTAAGTGAGGCGGGTAGTGAGCCGCAGCCGGTAATTACCATCGTTGCCGCGAGGAAAATCATAAAGTTACGCACTAGCGCACCTCGACATTCTCGATCGGGCTGCGATTTGCTGGTGCTGAATCATCCGGGTAGAGATCAAGTGGCGAAGAGATGAAAGTACCACGCACGTTAAGCGGCAAAGTCAAGCGGAAGCAGGCACCGGCGCCCGGCTCACCCCAAGCCTCCAGCCAACCACCATGTAGGCGCGCATCTTCGAGCGCGATCGCCAAACCCAATCCAGAGCCGCCAGTAGTGCGGGCCCGCGCCGGATCCGCGCGCCAGAATCGATTAAATACCAGCGAGGCCTCCCCCGGTCGCAACCCAACTCCGTAGTCACGCACCGTGACGGCCGCCGCTTCGTCATTGCTGCCAATGGTGACGTCAACCCCGCGATCATTGCCATGTTCGATTGCGTTGCCAACGAGATTTCTTATCACTCGATCAATACGGCGCGAATCCGCATAGAGCAATCTGGGCTCACCTTCGGAGTGCAGGCGCAGTGGCACACCGCTTCGTTCGGCGAGTGGGGTCGAGCCATCAATCACCCTCGACACCAGCGCGTAAAGGTCGAGCGGATCGGCTTCGAGAACCGCGGCGCCAGCATCAAATCGCGAAATCTCAAGTAGGTCAACCAGCAATGACTCGAACCTGTCTAACTGGGCCTGCAACAACTCGGCCGCGCGCGCCGTCGGCCCGTCAAAGGATGCCCGCTCCTCGAACATCACATCTGCGGCCATCCGAATTGTGGTCAAAGGTGTCCGTAATTCATGGGAGACGTCAGACACGAATCGGCGCTGCACCCGCGAAAGCCCCTCAAGCTGCTTGATCTGTCGCGCGATACTCGTCGCCATGTCATTAAACGCCCCGGCCAACCGCGCGAGGTCATCCTCTCCCCTTACTTTCATCCGCTCCGACAGATACCCCTCGGAGAAACGCAGTGCCGTACGGGCAGCAGCGCGAACGGGGACGACCACCTGACGAGTTATGAGACCGGCGACCAATGCCAATAAGCCAACCAGCAATATCCCGGTGACTACGACCGAGCTGCGCACTAGATCCAGGGTCTGCTGCTCTTGAGTTAATGGGAACAAGTAGTACAACTCATAATCTCCAACACTGGGAACACTAAGTGGGCCACCAACCACTAACCCAGGGGTTGATCTCCCGTCAAGAGACTTTATGTCGGTGTAGGTCCAAGATTGGCGCTTCGAATCGGTGACAGCGGTGCGAAGTTCGGGCGGCACGCTGGTAACCGAAACCAAGTTTGTCCCGCGCTCTGGCGCATCAGGACTTGACCCTGACGACAGAAGCAAGACATCGAATTGCCCTGGTGAACCTGCACGTGCCGCCAAAGTGGTTACCACAGAATCAACCAAGCGGGCTGCTGAAGGTGTCGTCGTGCCGGTGTCTGCCGCATCCAACACGCGTTGAGCCTCAGATAACCCCGCAGCGGCCTCCCCCACCGAGGCCCGATCCTTTGCCTCAAGTAAACCGCTAGTTACTCTGGAGAGCAAGGAAAACCCGAGCGCCGCCATCACGAAAATTCACAATTCATTGTTCGCACACCTCAGGCCGGCGGCAGAGAAAATCCACTCATACAATACAACTACAGTATGAACAATAATCTGCACTACGACGAAAGAGGAAAACAAGAATGTGCTATACTCACAAATACTAACACAAGACACGAATCACAACGTGATTCAAATACTACTAAAACTACAACTACAGCTGAAGGGGCGGGATGGTGGCAATCAAAGAGAGCTGTAAGGCTACGATCGTACGGGCAGCGAAACTGTCCGAACGAAACTATTTGTGAGCGGAGAACCACAAAGCAGTGTGCCAGTGGCAAGAAACCCGAAAAGGGAAGAAACCGGCATACGAGCCGGTCAAGGACGATCCTGCTCACCACTGGCATAAAAGCCCCACAAAGTACTGCCTGTCTTTGCACACCTTTATGACCCTATTCGATCCGGATAATGAAATTGCCAGTGACAATCGTTGAAGCGGAAAGCCACTGGGACGCTTTATTTGGAGCGCAGAAAAAAAGGCGGTCGTGATTGGCACGAAATTCACAATTCATTGTTCACAGACCTCAGGACGGCGGCAGAGAAAATCCACTCATACGATACAACTACAGTATGAACAATAATCTGA
>WLHM01000213.1 GCA_009702725.1 Actinomycetota bacterium
AGCAGCAACTCTTGGGCACGAAGGGCCCAGTTAACCCCCACGCCACTGGCAAGTAGTTGTGCGTGTGGGCCTGCTCCGGTGGCCTCGCTGATCAGGTGCATACCGCGCAAGATGCCTTCTACGTCGACCCCTTCAGGCTCGGCTGGTTGCGGATAAGGCTCGTTGTAGATAGTCAGGTAGTAATAGATGTTCTCGGGATCTGGGCCAAACATACGGCGCAGACCGTCTTTGAAAATGTGCCCAATTTCGTAGCCGAACGCCGGGTCATAAGCGACCACCCCGGGATTGGTGCTTGCGAGGAGCAACGAGTGACCATCTTCATGCTGCAGGCCCTCACCATTAAGAGTGGTGCGGCCCGCGGTAGCGCCAAGAACAAAGCCCCGCGCCATCTGATCCATTGCGGCCCAGAACGCGTCGCCGGTGCGCTGGAAACCGAACATCGAATAGAAGATGTAGAGCGGAATCATCGGCTCGTTTTGCGTGGAGTAGGAGCTTCCCACGGCCGTAAACGACGCAACAGACCCTGCCTCGTTTATGCCTTCATGCAGGATCTGACCGGTAGTCGACTCCTTATAGGAGAGCATTAACTCGCGGTCAACCGAGATGTACTGCTGCCCGTGCGGAGAGTAGATCATCGCTGTTGGGAAGAGTGAATCCATTCCGAAAGTGCGCGCCTCATCAGGGATAATCGGCACGAATCGGTTGCCGATATTTTCATCTTTGATTAGATCTTTAACCAAGCGCACGAAGGCCATGGTGGTGGCGATTGCCTGCTTACCTGAACCGCGCTTGACAACTTCGTAGGCATCATCACCGGGCAAGGTGAGCACTTTCGCCAAGGTGCGGCGAGTTGGCACCGAACCGCCGAGCTTGCGGCGGGTCTCGACCATGTATTGCATGGCTTCGTCTTGCGGGCCGGGATGGTAGTAAGGCGGAAGATAAGGATCCATCGCACTATCGGGGATCGGAATACGCAGGCGGTCGCGAAACTCCAGTAAATCTTCAAGGCTGAGTTTTTTCATTTGATGGGTTGAGTTGCGACCTTCGAAGTGTGAACCAAGAGTCCAGCCTTTGATGGTCTTAGCCAAAATTACGGTTGGTTGCCCCTTGGTATTCGAAGCGGCTTCATAGGCCGCATACATCTTGCGGTAGTCATGGCCGCCACGTTGTAAATCCCAGATCTCACCGTCGGTCAACGACTCAACAAGTTTTGCAGTGCGCGGATCGCGACCGAAGAAATTCTCACGGATAAACGCGCCGTCCTCGGACTTATATGTCTGGAAGTCGCCATCGGGTGTGGCATTCATAAGATTGACTAGCGCTCCATCGCGATCGGCGGCCAGGAGCTCATCCCATTTGCGACCCCACACAACTTTGATGACGTTCCAGCCGGCCCCACGGAACAAACTCTCAAGTTCCTGGATGATTTTTCCATTGCCGCGTACTGGGCCGTCGAGGCGCTGCAGGTTGCAGTTGACAACGAAGATCAAATTATCAAGCTCTTCGCGGGCGGCAAGGCCAATGGCACCGACTGCTTCAACTTCGTCCATCTCGCCATCACCCAAGAACGCCCACACTTTTTGTTCGGACGCATCCTTGATGCCGCGATGGGTCAGGTATTTATTGAAGCGGGCTTGGTAAATTGCGTTCAGTGGGCCAATGCCCATCGACACGGTGGGAAATTGCCAAAACCATGGCATTAATCGCGGATGTGGGTATGAGGGTAGGCCACCTGAGGGATGTGAGACCTCTTGGCGGAAACCGTCAAGTTGATCCTCGGTTAGTCGTCCTTCCAGAAAAGCGCGGGCGTAGATGCCGGGGGAGGCGTGGCCCTGAAAGAAAACTTGGTCGCCGCCGGTGGGGTGGTCTGGCCCCCTGAAGAAGTGGTTGAAGCCAACTTCATACAAAGTTGCCGAGGAGGCGTAACTTGAGATGTGGCCACCGACACCAACGCCGGGGCGCTGGGCCCGATGAACCATGATCGCGGCGTTCCAGCGAATATAGCGTCGGATCTGTCTTTCGATGGTTTCGTCGCCGGGGAACCAGGGTTCAAGTTCAGGGGCAATGGAGTTGATGTAGTCGGTGCTGCGCAGGCTGGGGACTCCGACATTTCGCTCGGCCGCCCGCCGAAGCAGCGACAGCATTAAGTAGCGCGCGCGGTAATTTCCTGAGTTGTCGACCAGGTTATCGAAGGATTCAACCCATTCTGCGGTTTCGTCTGGATCAACATCGACGTATTGGGTGGGGAGCCCACCGGCTAGGAGCGGGTCACGGTTATGCGCGGGGGCCACGGGGTGCACCCTTTCGCCGGGGCCGGCCGGGGTCACCGGCGGCCGGATCGAGTATTTGGTGTGCGCGGGTAGCGCTGGGCATATTCTCTCGTATTCGCGCCGCGCGGGGGCAGGTGGGGGATTTTCTGGCCGTAATCGGGCACACTGCTTTCAACCGGACCCCAAGTCCGCTAGAACACCTGGATAGATTTTTGAAGTTGTTGCAATAAATCGGCCACCTGACCTGGCCGGCACCGTGTAGAACTGCGCTAACAGGTAACGCAGTCAGATGAAGGAAGAGGGGTTCTTGGTGACCGCCGCAGCGGACCGTGACGAAGCTCGTCAACGCGCAACACGTCTTGGGTTTGATCTTGGTATGACAATTCAGGAGATTGGGTACGACAGCGACGTCGATGAAGCGCTGCGCGCTGGTATCGAGGATGTCATCGGTGGCGATCTTGTGGATGAGGATTATGACGACGTCGTAGATGTTGTAATCATGTGGTGGCGCGATGAGGATGGTGACTTGGTCGACGGCCTGGTAGATGCCATCGGGCCGCTCACCGATCATGGGGTGGTTTGGCTGTTAACGCCGAAGCCGGGTCGCGATGGTCATATTGAGGCCGAAGACATTGCCGACGCCGCCCCAACCGCTGGGCTCCAGCAAACGAGCACTGTTAGCGCTGGCCCAAACTGGCAGGGCACACGTTTGGTTGCACCCAGAGCTAAGCGGTAAGTCCCAATATCGGCGGGCCATTTGGGGTCTGGATTTGGGAGTGGGCCCAGCCGGACTCGAACCGACGACATCCTCGGTGTAAACGAGGCGCTCTACCAACTGAGCTATGGGCCCGGGGTGAGGCTACCGATTGGGGTACGGGGCCACGGGGTGCGGGTAGCCTGAGGGCGTGCCATCTCCCACGCTCCGCCAGATCGTCACCGTTCTTGAGGCGGCTTACCCACCGGCCTTAGCCGCGGATTGGGATGCGATTGGCTTGACCTGTGGCGACCCAGATGCCACTGTCGCCACGGTACTTTTCGCTGTCGACCCGGTTCTTGAAGTGGTCGACGAGGCACTACTGGCGCAAGCCGATTTGATTGTGACCCACCATCCGCTTTTTTTGACCGGGGTCCATTCGGTGGCAGCGGCAGGCGCAAAAGGCAAAATTGTGCACACCCTTATTAGCCACGGTATTTCTTTATTCAGCGCCCATACCAACGCTGATCACAGTGACCCAGGGGTATCAGATGCGCTCGCGCAAGCTTTCGG
>WLHM01000214.1 GCA_009702725.1 Actinomycetota bacterium
GAGACCGTGGCGCACCGCATCGATGAAGAGGCAGACAAAACCGAATCTGGTTCAGTAGCGAGTTAATTTCGACGTTAGCCCGCAAATTTCTTCCCGTTGGCCTGTTCGCTAATACCGGTGCGGTCGAGGTAGGGGGTTAATCCACCGAGCCAAAACGGCCACCCGGCGCCGACGAGCATACACAAGTCAATATCTTCGGCAGCAGCCACCACCCCTTCATCCAGTAGCAATTTGGCCTCCTGAGCCAAGGCGGTAAGCGCCCTTGTGCGCACCTGCTCAGCGCTGAGTTGAAGGGGTCCTTGTACATAAAGGGCCGCTACATCTGGGTCTACCGAGGGCTTGCCGTTGGCATCCCAAATATAGATGCTGGTCTTTCCGGCAGCTACCAAGCGGCGTAGATTTTCGGAAACGTAAAAGCGATCAGGGAACTGAGCGTGCATAGTCTCCGAGACGTGGAAGGCAACTGCCGGACCAACTAGTTGTAGCAGCACAAATGGCGAAAGTGGTAAACCAAGTGGATCCAGAGCACTGTCGGCAACCGCAAAGTCGGTACCCTCATCAACCGCGCGCGTTACCTCACCGAGAAATCTGGTGAGGAGCCGATTAACTACAAAGGCGGGTGAATCCTTTACAAGGACGCAGGATTTCTTCAGAACTTTTCCTACCGCGAACGCCGTGGCCAAGGTGGCATCGTCGGTCTTCGCTCCTCGAGCTATTTCAAGAAGTGGCATCACGGAAACTGGATTGAAGAAGTGGAAGCCCACCACCCGTTCAGGGTGCTTCAAATTCTGGGCCATCATAGAAATTGAAAGTGACGAGGTATTCGTGGCCAAAATGCAGGTATCAGATACGACCGCTTCTACCTCAGAGAATACTTGCTGTTTAATTTCAAGATTCTCAAAAACCGCCTCAATAACAAAATCTGCATCAGCAAAATCTGACTTGGAAGTGCTGCCTGTTACGAGGGCTTTAAGCCGGTTGCCCTTGTCGGGAGACAACCGGCCTTTGGCCACAATGGCATCGACTTCACCGTGAACGTAAGCCAAGCCTTTTTCCACTCGAGCCCCGTCTAAATCGGTGATCACTACCGGTACCTCAAGGCGCCTTACGAAAAGCAGCGCTAACTGACTTGCCATGAGCCCAGCACCTACGACGCCAACCTTTGTTACTGGCCGAGCAAGTGACTTATCGGGCACTCCGACCGGCTTGCGGGCTCTTTTGTTTACCAGATTGAACGAATACAGGCTGGCCCGCAGATCAGCGCCCATCATCAAAGCTGAAAGCGCATCGTCTTCGGCTGCGAAACCCTCATCTCGCGTTCGGTCTTTTGCGCCGGCTATTAGGTCACAGGCCACATACGGCGCCGGGGTGGCTCCGTGTAATCGGGCTTCTAGTCCCACACGTACCGCATTTACGACGTCATCCCAGCTTTCGCGATCTGGCTTTGGCCGGTCCACATGTACTTCACCAAGAAGGACCCTCGAGGTCCATTGCATTGACTGCTCGAGAAAATCAGCGGGCTCGAAGGCGGCATCGGCGATCCCGAGTTTCATTAAGTCATGAGGCTTCATTTGTTTGTTTTGAGCCATCGCATTAGTGATAATTACTTTAAGGGCGTTCGTTGGACCGATTAGATTCGGCAGCAGCCAGGTGCCGCCCCAGCCTGGGATCAGACCGAGGAATACCTCGGGAAGTGCCAACCCGGCAGCGCCGGTTGACACGGTGCGGTAGGTGCAATGCAGTGCGACTTCTAGGCCACCACCCATCGCTGCGCCGTTGATATACGCAAATGAAGGTACCGCCAACTCGCCAAAGCGCCGAAATACCTGGTGTCCCAGTTCGGTGATGCTGCGTGCGGTCTCGAGGCTATCGATGAGATCTGCGCCACTTAGATCGGCGCCTACCGCAAAGATAAATGGCTTTCCGGTTATGGCCACCGCGGCAATGTTTTGGGTGAGTGCGATTTCATCTAATGCGGCATCTAATGAAGCTAAACCGCGCGGGCCAAAGGTTGACGGGCGGGTGTGGTCGTGGTCGTTGTCGAGTGTGATGAGTGCAAGTCTGCCGGCGTCCAGCGGCAGATCAAGTATGCGCACCTTTGCGTGGGTTACTACCTCGTCAACAAAAACCGAGGAGATTTTTGCTGCCACATCATCGATAGTCACGCCCGGCTCCCTTTGCTATTCAAATTCTCCCAAATTATGGTTCCGCCCATACCAAGACCGATACACATCGTGGTGATGCCGTATCGGGCGGACGGAGTGGTTTCGAAATCCTTAGCCAGATAGCTCATCAGGCGGATACCGCTAGCGGCTAAAGGATGGCCCACCGAAATAGCTCCTCCGAGCGGGTTTACTCGCGGGTCGTCATCGGCGATCTGGAAGTGATCCAAGAACGCGAGTACCTGGACCGCGAAGGCCTCATTAATTTCGAAGATGTCGATATCGGAGATCGTTAAGCCTGCACGGTCAAGTGCCTTTTGGGTACTTGGTACTGGGCCGACCCCCATCACCTCGGGCTCCACCCCCGCAAAAGCGAAGCCAACCATGCGCATCTTTTTACTTAGCCCAAGTTCATCGGCGGTAGCCTCGCTCGCGAGCAGGCACGCCGTCGCCCCGTCGGTCAACCCCGAGCTATTGCCAGCGGTCACGCGTCCGTGGGATCGGAAAGGCGTCTTGAGGGTGGCTAGGCCTTCGATCGTGGTTCCTGGGCGCGGGCATTCGTCAACACTTACCAAATCCCAGCCTAAGTCCTTATTTTGCACCGCAACTGGAACAATCTCTGATTGCAGTAATCCGTTTGCATAAGCCTTCGCTGTTTTTTCTTGGGAGGCTAGCGCGAACGCATCGGACCGGGCTTTAGTTAGGTGGCCAAAACGGTCATGCAGATTCTCAGCGGTCTTTCCCATTTGTAGCGCCTCAGGGTCGACCAACCGTTCGGCTAAAAATCTTGGATTAGGGTCGACACCTTCACCCATAGGGTGCCGGCCCATGTGCTCGACGCCGCCGGCGAGAGCAACGTCATAGGCCCCGGCCATTATCGCGGTCGATAAAGTGGTAACCGCGGTAAGTGCTCCAGCGCACATCCGGTCAATCGAATAACCTGGCACAGACACCGGCAGGCCGGCCAAGATAGCGGCGGTGCGCCCGAGGGTAAGCCCTTGATCGCCGATCTGCGTTGTAGCAGCGACGGCTACGTCATCAATGCGGGCCGGGGGTAGGTTCGGATTTCGTCGCAGTAATTCTCGGAAAGCTTTAACCACCAGGTCATCAGCTCGGGCTCCACCTAGTGCGCTACCGGCCTTACCAAAAGGCGTGCGAACTCCATCGACATAAACAACTTCCTGGGTCAGTTTCGAGCCTTGCCGGGTTGAACTCCCGGGTACTCCTCGAGTCGGATAACTCGATATTACTCGTCAGTAACCTGCGGGGTCACTTTGGCGGCAAGGGCGCCTTGCAATGTGGATCCAACCAATTCGATTTGCCAAGGTCGGGCGCCTGCGGCCCGCAGCAGATCGGCCAGCAGCACCGGTGC
>WLHM01000215.1 GCA_009702725.1 Actinomycetota bacterium
CGCAATTGCAGGTGTTGGAAAAATGGACTTCCGCAAGTTTGTCGTCTTTAGTTTCATCGGCGCCGTGCTCTGGGCCGGATTGGTAACGCTCGCCGGATACTTCTTGGGAAATATCGAATTCGTCAAGAAGAACATAGAAATAATCTTGATTCTCGTTGTCTTCATAAGCATCTTGCCTTTGATATTTGAGTACATAAAGCATCGGCGCGAACGCGCCGCCGGCTAGTCCAACTCAAGATCCGCTAAAGAATATGCGGCGCGGTATTCAAACCCACGCTCAATAATTGCTGGCCCAGCACCACGATCAACGATTACCGCAACGGCAACGGTTACTGCCCCGATTCGGTCGAGTGCATCCACTGCCATTAACACCGATGATCCGGTTGTCGACGTGTCTTCAACCGCAAGCACTCGTGCGCCAGAAACGTCTGGGCCTTCAATTTGCTTTTGCAGCCCGTGCTGCTTTTCTGCCTTTCGCACCACAAAAGAATTCAATAAAACTCCAGATTGTGCCGCGTCGTGCATCATCGCGGTCGCAACCGGATCCGCGCCAAGGGTCAAGCCCCCGACCGCGGTAAAGGCAAGGTCACTGGTCAGTTCGCGCATAACGGCGCCGACCAAAGGGGCTGCTACTGCATCGAGGGTTACGCGCCGAAGGTCGACGTAGTAGTCGGCTTCACGCCCACTGGACAAAGTGACCTTGCCGCGGACTACCGCTTTATTGATGATCTCCTGGCGGAGCTGCTCCCATGCTGCTGACTTCGTCATGGGCTGAACTCTATGCTCAACTGGTGAGCGCCGGAACTATCATCATCCTGCCCGGCGGGGCGGCCGAATTTCGTTCTACCCTGATGTGGGAAATAGCTGATTTAGGCGGATTCGCTTTTTCTATCCATATTCCACCAGTTTCAATCGCACCGATGTCCGTTCTTATCTGCGCTCAACTCCATGAACTTGATCCGCTCGGCCCGCTGGTTGTCCTCGCGCCGGCGAGCAGTGTCGATTTTTTGCCCGCGGTTGCCCTCGCCCAGAGAGCTGCGCACCGCAGAGTCGCTGCCTACTACTTAATCGACCCGCTTACCGATCCAACCGGGCCGGAGTGGCCTGATGCACCGGTTTATCTAATCCAACTAACCGGTACCACCATCTCGCGACTACCTGAGCTTCGAGGCTGGCAGGAAATAAGAGCCAACGGTATCGATGAACTAGCCGCTGTGCTGGTTTCCAACGCCGACAGCTAACGCCTCCCGAAACGACCTGATACCCGGCTCGTTGCTGTCGCAAAGCGCACCAGCGGGCGAGGTGCATACCGCAACAGGAGAGACAGGGCCTTGTACTGTGCACCGGCGACACTCAACGGTCGGTTCCGAGAAACATCACGCATTGCTTGCTCAACCACCTGCTCGGCTTCAAGCCACATCCAGTCAGGAATATTAGACATATCCATACCGGCGCGATCATGAAACTCGGTATGCACATACCCTGGGCAGACCGCGGTGACCCGGACTCCCGTGCCAATCAACTCTTGAGCCAAGCTTTCCGAGAAGACGGTAACCCAAGCCTTTGCTGCCGAATAGGTGCCTCCGGTTACCCAACTCGCAATGCTGCTGACATTGATGACGACTCCGAACCCGCGCTCCACCATCCCGGGAACCGCTGCATGGGTGGTGCGCATCACCGAGCGGACAAGGACATCAAGCATTTGTTGCTCTTCACGGATATCACTTTTGGCAAATGGCGCTTTTACGCCTAGCCCAGCGTTGTTGACCAGCACCGAGATCGGGAGGTCGGTCCGACGTAGACGCTCCTCAACCTTTGCTAACGAGGGCCCATCACCGACGTCGGCAACAAGTACTTCAGCGTCGACGCCAAAATCTAAGGACAGACACCCGGCTAGTTCAGCCAACCGGGTTTCGTCCCTGGCCACTAGCACCAGATCAAACCCGGCTCTCGCCAAGGCCACCGCGAAAGCCTTCCCGATACCGGCGGTCGGGCCGGTCACAAGTGCTATGGCCATCTCACTCCTTCGTCCAAGAAACTCGAGATCAGAGTCCTGCATCGACCCCGTGACTTGGCAACGTACCGTAGGCGCATGGGTTCCCGGATGCGACAAAGCCTCAAATGCGGCCTCGCTTCTTTACTCGCAATAGGCCTTGTTACCGGCACCGTTAGTGCGGCAATTGCCGCCCCCCACGAAATGGGAACTCCTCGCATCGTAAATGGCGAAGACTCTGCTCCCGGTGACCTCCCGTTCCTCGTCGCCCTCCTTGACGCATATGACTTCGAAGACAATGGGGCCTTCGAGGCCCAGTTCTGTGGTGGCGCCTTAACGACTCCCACCACAGTTGTCACAGCCGCTCACTGTGTGGTCGATGACGAAACCGGCGCCGTGACGCCTCCGGAGGACGTACTAGTCGGGTTCACTAGAAATCTCAATGCACCTAATGTGCGCATCGGCGGAGTATCGGCAATCCAGGTGCACCCGAGTTACGACTCAGAAGAGGTTACCTTCGATATCGCGGTTCTCACGCTGGCCGAGCCGGTACTGGATATCGCCCCCATTTTGCCGATGCGGCCAACCGATACACCATCACTGACCGCTGCCGGTGCCCTCGCGAAAGTTGCCGGATGGGGCAAGCTCTCTGCAACTAAGGATAATTACCCAGATAGCTTTAAAGTCGGTCGGCTGCTGATCTTCCCGAATGAGAGTTGCGGTGGTGGCTCGAAATTCATCATTGGCGGAATCACCTTTGACGGCTTCGGCAAGGATGCGGCTGCGACTGAATCCATGCTCTGCGCCGCGGGCGTGACCGCTAACCAAAAGATCATCGACAGTTGCCAGGGTGATTCTGGCGGGCCGCTCGTAGGCGGCGATGGCGCCGCCATGCGGCTAATTGGCCTCGTGAGTTGGGGTGAGGATTGCGCTATCACGAAACCCGGTGTCTACACGAGGGTCGCAGCAATGGCCGATTTTCTGATCTCAACTAATGCGCTGTTGAGCGTGGCCCCAATCGTCGCACCAACTATTGATCTCACGGTGCTGAACACCGCCTTGCGCGTAAACTTCAAGTTTGCCGATGATGGCTCGGTCATTTCGAGCTACACCGCTAACGCAACGGACCCGACAACCGGGCAGGTATTCACCTGCACCGGTCAGCCCCGGGTAGATCTGCAGTCTCCGTTCTGCACGATCAACGATTTGGTGAACAACACCAGCTATTCGGTCACCGCCTCGATATCAAACTCACTGGGCACCTCCCCTACGTCAACCGCCGTTACGGGCACTCCCCTCGGGGTACCGACACCGGGGGCAATTCGCAAGGTGTGGAGTAGTTATGGCCGAACCATTGCCGTTGTCGTGAGACGTTCGTTCGCCAACGACGCACCTATCACCAGCACCACTCTTAGTTGCGCGCCGGTTAACGGCGGCCCGGCTAAGGCTGCAACGGTCCGAGGGGATTGGGCGATTTTAAAGAAGTTGCGCCCTACCTACTACTCCTGCGTGATCATCGCAAC
>WLHM01000216.1 GCA_009702725.1 Actinomycetota bacterium
AGTAACTGTTTGAAAAGTTGCGGTGACTGCGGCAGCGCATACCAATGGCCAGGCTGCAGGCGTACGGGTACCAAGAAATCACGAGCGCCCTCAGGAGTCGACCTTGTTAGTGTTGGGGTTTCAATCTCGACAAATTCGCGCTCGAGTAGCACGTCGCGAGCAATTTGGTTAACCCGCGAACGCATCCGCAGGGCATCGCCAGCCGACTGCCGGCGAAGATCCAAGTAACGGTACTTAAGCCTGACTTCGTCACCTACTGTTACGCGATCATCAATCGGAAACGGCAATGGCGCTGAGGTTGAGAGCACTTCCACTGAGTCGCCCATGACTTCAATTTCGCCCGTGGCTAGTTCAGCGTTTTCGTTTCCCGAAGGTCGCAATTCAACAGTGCCCACAATCTTCAAGCAGTATTCGTCGCGTAGTGCGTGCGCAATGGCAGTATCGCGAACAACCACCTGCACCACGCCACTTGCATCACGAAGATCCAAGAAGGCAACCCCACCGTGATCGCGTCGGCTAGCTACCCAGCCAGCCAAAGTTACTGTGCTACCGGCATCTACTGCGCGCAGTGAACCAGCACCGTGTGAACGAATCACGAACTCTCCTCTGAAACAGCTGTTGTATCGATTGTGGAAAAAACTCTTGGTGTTCGGTCATCTAGCGGCGGCGCCCACTGCGTTGCATCAGCCGGAACTTGGTCACCTGTTCTAATATCCTTGACCGTATCGCCCTCGGGGCTTTCGCCTTGAGCTGCAGCCGGGAACCAAACGAACGGTATCCCCCGACGGTCAGCGAAGCGAATCTGCTTGCCAAATTTGTCGGCGCTGGGCGCTACCTCACATGAGATGCCACGATCTCGCAGCTGGCGGGCTACTAATTCACTCGCGGGACGGCTCTCCTCATCGGTAACCGCCACCAGCACTGCAGATGGCACCGCCCGCGATACTGAAACAAGGTCACGACCAATAAGGACAGACACGAGGCGCGATACGCCGAGTGAAATCCCCACGCCTGGGTAAGTCTGCTTGCCGTCGCTGGCCAAATTGTCGTAGCGACCACCCGAGCTAATTGAACCAACCGATTCGAACCCAACCAGTTGCGTTTCGTAGACGGTACCCGTGTAGTAATCAAGCCCACGAGCAATCCGAAGGTCAGCGACGACCGAGCCGGGCCGCTCCGAGTTCGCGCCGGTTACCACCGCGGCTAACTCACTCAGCCCTTCGTCCAGCAGGTCGTTTTGCACGCCCAGCGCACGTACCTGATCAACGAATGAGGCATCCGGGGTCTTGATCGACGCCAATTGAATGCACTTAGCCGCTGCTTCGGGGGTCAGCCCTGCTTCGGTCTCCAAAAGCACGCGGACGCGGTCAGCACCGATTTTGTCGAATTTGTCTATTGCCCGCAGCACCCCTTGAGTGTCAGTTGCCCCCAACCCGAGATAGAAACCCTCAGCGAGTTTGCGGTTATTCACTTGGATGATCGCGGGTGGAATTGGCAGTTTTGCCAACAGGGTGGACATCACCACCGCCATCTCTATCTCATGATGAAAAGCCAAGGCTCCGCTGCCAACTACATCAATATCGGCCTGTGTGAACTCGCGGAAACGACCATCTTGCGGTCGCTCTCCGCGCCAGACCTTTTGAATTTGATATCGGCGGAGCGGGAACTCCAACTGCGCCGAATTTTCAAGTACATACCGGGCGAAAGGCACTGTGAGATCAAAGTGCAAACCCAGTCCGGGATCGGCTTCCCCAACTGCTGCATGCATCCGGCGCAATACATAAATCTCTTTAGCGATCTCCCCACTGCCCTGCAAATTGTCAATCGGTTCGACCGCGCGGGTCTCGAGTGATAGAAATCCGTGCAACTCGAAAACCTGACGAGCAACGTCAAGAACATACTGCTCGATAACTCGACCCGATGGGAGCAATTCGGGAAACCCTGACAGCCGGGTGGGCTTCGCCATAACTACATACCTCGCCTTGGTGGCTCGGCGAACGCGGTCAGGTAAGGATTGGTCGCACGTTCAACTCCGATTGTGGTTTGCGGCCCATGACCTGGCAGCACCACGGTTGCATCAGCAGAGCCCAATACGACCCGCGCTAGCGAACGTTCCATGGCCACCTGATCACCACCTGGCAGGTCGGTACGGCCAATTGATCCGGCGAATAGTAGATCGCCACTCAACATAATGGGAGCCTCAAGGTCTGCGATCTGGAAGACGACCGAACCTTCGGTGTGGCCGGGCGCGTGCTCAACCCTTAGCCCCAGCCCGGCGAAGTCTAGGACGTCTTGGTCATTAAACACTCGCACCTCATCGGGCTCGGTCAGCTCCAGGGCCCCTTTAGTCATGGCTAAAAGTTGCTCGCGGCCCATACTCGGGGTTTGGCTGATCGGGTCGGCCAGCCGGTAGCGATCGTCGGCGTGGATAAGTGCAGGTATGCCGAACCCGGAGGCCACCGGCGCCACCGACCAAACATGATCAATATGACCGTGGGTTAGCAGCACAGCGACCGGCAAAAGGCTCTGCTCCCGCAAGATTTCGGATACCCCGTCGATACTGCCCTGGCCTGGATCCACGATTACGCAAGGTTCGCCCGGTCCACTCGCGATCACATAACAATTAGTCGCCCATGGACCTGCGGGAAAGCCTGCGATGAACACCTTCGGAAGCCTAGTGCTGTGCCAAACCGAGGGCTAATAGACTCCGCGGATGGCAAGTAACCAGCGTGAGCGGCAATTAGCCCGGGAAAAGTACGAGCGGCAGCAGGAGCGGCGAGCGGTCAGCTCAAAGCGCCGCGCCCGACGCCAGAAGATCATCGCCACGGCAGTGGTGTTGGTTCTCGTGGCCAGCTCCTTGGCTTTTGTGTTCATTAGCCAGAACAACAAGAGCGAGCCGGTAGCCGAGGGAGCTGTGGCCGCCTCGGCTCTGGCTTCGGCGATGGCCAGTGCGGCCCCAGCAGCATTGACCTGCACCCCTGCGGTAGCCGCCCGCCCCGACAACCTGACCTGGGCCACCGCACCCGCCGCCTCACCACTTTCGAGCAAGCCCGCCATGATCACCTTGACGACCAACTGCGGTGACATCGTCATTGAAACGCTCCCAGACAAGGCGCCGTTGACCGTTGCTTCGGAGATTTTCTTGGTCGAACAGGGCTTTTACGACTCTGTGGCTTGCCATCGCCTGACAACCGCGGGCATTTTCGTTTTGCAGTGCGGAGATCCAAAAGGCGACGGCACCGGTGGACCCGGCTATCAGGTACCGGATGAAAACCTGCCTAGCGAGGGGGAGGCAAACTACCCCGCGGGCTCGGTGGCCATGGCAAATGCCGGCCCGGGCACCAGCGGGTCACAGTTTTTCCTCGTATATGAAGACACCACCTTGCCTTCCGGATACACAATTTGGGGCACTGTCACCTCGGGGCTTGAGTTGTTGCGCGGGGTAGCCGAGGCTGGGGTGGCCGGTGGCGGCTCTGATGGGACGCCAAGTCGGTCGATAACGATTGAGACAGC
>WLHM01000217.1 GCA_009702725.1 Actinomycetota bacterium
AGTCGCCATCCAGACACGATCTCACTTCGTTACCTGGCCGCCCCGGTAGCGGTTATGGGTGTCATGCTCGGGTCAGCTATTGGCATGCTGGGTTTGTTACTTGGGATCACTTGGGTTGCGGCAATCGGATTCGCGGCGCCGATTGGCTACCTGTTACTTGATCTAGTGGCGAGTGGTTTTTCGGCAGCGGCCAGGCCACGATTGAGCCCGCGTGCGGCACTAATGCTGCCTGCTATCTACGCAACAATGCATGCTTGTTGGGGATGGGGCTTCCTGCGCGGTGGGGCTCGGCCGTCATGAAAATAGGTGCGCTCTTCGGTAAGTCGGCTTCGAATCCATTGCGCTGGTCGGTAGTGACGCCATCGCCGAAAGGTGAAGCTGGCCTAACTTGGGGCGACACATGGTTCGCTGCCGATTTGGTGGAGGCACTGCGTCGCCAAGGTCAAGATGCAGCTGTGGTACACCGTGGCGGCGCCGAATCCGAGGCACGTGATCGAGATGACGTCGTTTTAGTTTTACGGGGTCTGCGCCGGGTACGTCCGCGGCGAACGGCAGCAGGTGGCAGAGCCACGACTTGGATGATGTGGGTTATTTCGCATCCTGAGTTGATCGAACCCGATGAGTTAGCCGAGTACGACTCGGTATTTGCTGCCAGCCAATCTTGGGGGGATCCTGCGGTTGTTACCCCTCTTCTGCAGGCAACCAATCCAAAGCGTTTCAGCCCGGAAGCCGGTGTGCCAGATACCGGTGACAATCTGCTGTTCGTGGGTTCAACCCGCGGTACTTTTAGGCCAATTGTCAAAGATGCTTTTGCGGTGGGCGGAGGTGTCGCGGTTTATGGGGTGGGCTGGGAGACATTCCTAGCGCCGAATCAGATTCGTGCTGATCACCTACCCAATGCCGACCTGCCTGCCGCCTATGCCGCCGCCGGAGTTGTTCTTAATGACCACTGGCCGCAAATGGCGGCTGACGGGTTCTTGTCTAATCGACTATTTGATGCGGTGGCGACCGGAGCCAGAGTTGTTTCCGATCCAGCACGCGGTCTCGAGAGTGTTTTTGGTACTTCGGTACGCACTTATGAAGGCACTGAAGAATTGCGGTCTTTGCTTACCTGGGAGCGCGATGGCATATTTGGCGATCGTGAAACGCGGCTGGCGGCGGCTGCGCAGGTGGCGCAGTTACATAGTTTCGATGAGCGAGCAAAGGTGCTCATCGAGCGAGCCCAAGTGGTGCGTGCAGCCCGATGAACACGAATGCTAGCCCTGTAGTTCCTGATGTCAGTGTGGTGCTAATCAGCTATAACGATGCGACTAGATTGCCCCGCGCCCTTGCCGCACTTCAGCATCAAAGTCACCAAAACATTGAGATCATCGTGGTAGATGATGCATCGACAGATGGGACTTCAGAACTGGTCGCCGCCGCCGCCGCGGCTGATGGCCGCATCCGTCAAGTGGTGCTTTCTGGTAATTCAGGTGGCTGCAGCGGGCCGCGTAATCGCGGTATTGATGAAGCTAGAGGCACCTGGGTGATGTTCTGCGACTCCGATGATGAGTACACCCGTGACGCGGTAGTCGAGTTGATGCGTGCTGCTGAGCAGGGCAAGGCCGACTTAGGTTGCGGGGTGGCTGAGCGCTTTTATCTGCGCGATAGCCGTGGTTACCCGTGGCGGCCAGAGCTCCATGAACCGCGCATTATGTCGACGATTATGGATTTTCCAGATTTGATTGCTGACACTATCTGCGTGAACAAGCTCTACCGACGCAGTTGGCTCATAGAAACTGGAATCAGATTTCCTGAAGGTCTGCTGTATGAGGACCAGCTCTTTACGATTGAGGCGTTCACAACCGCTCGGACGATTGTGGTGATCCCCGAAACCACCTACCGGTGGAATGTGGCAGCCGAATCCAACCAGCAATCAATTACCCAGCGCCGAACCGAGCTGCGCAACGTCAAAAATCGCATTGAGATAAACAGGCGAATTGACACCTACCTCACCGGACTTGAGTTGCCCGGCCTAACAGCGATCAAGGGCAGCAAATTCCTCACCCACGATTTACCTATTTCGTTGGCAGCGGTGTTGCTAGTCAATGATGACGAGGCCGCACCCATTGTTGAGGTCCTGGCCGATTATGCCCGTGGCATTGACATGGACTTGGTAAGTGAAATCCCACCGATTAACAAAGTGGTCGTGGGGTGTTTGTTGCGTGGTGACATAGCAGGCATTCGTAATGTAATTCGCTATTTGCGTTGGACATATGTGATTGACGTACCGATTACCGCCGAAGGTGAGCGGCAGTATTGGGGAGCCCCTACTGACTTGGATGAGCCAGCACTGCATGGCCACGACGCGCGCTGGTGGCGAGAGGTAACAGCGTTAGGCTTGCAAGCTGAGCCATTTGCCCGCCAGCGCCTTTGTCATTTACTTATAGATTTTGCAGTCAATGCCGACGAATTAACACTAAGTGGCAGCACGGTTGATCCCTTCACAATGTTCGACAAAGTAGTGGCAGCGAACTTTGTCATGCTTCAAGGCGCAAATTCGGTGCTCGCCAGGTTGCCAATGACATGGGAGCAAATTGACCTCCATAAATGGACGTGGCGGGCGGCAGGGTCATTCGCAGCGACCGGCCTGGACCGGGCTCGGATCGGGCAGCGTGGGGTGTTCGGGGTGGAGTTACAAACTGGCACCGATGTCAATGTTCGAACCGTGCATATGGGGCAAATGAGCGAACCGAAGTTTGTTATGGACTGGCCCGGCCGTTTCTTTGGCCGCGCGAGTGGCCTGACGATTTACCTAGGTCGCCGAGGAACCATCGCATGGCGTTCCAGTCCTACTCGTGCACAGCGCAGCATCGCTCGGATACTTGGCGGTGGCCGTGGCTAAACCTCGTGTAATCATCATCGCTAACAACATAGAAGAACTTGGTGGAGCACAACGCGTTGTGCATGTACTAGCTCAAGGCTTATCGCATCGTGGGTATCCAACCGAACTAATTGGTGTGGTACCCCACCCGCAAAAACACCGATATGTAATTGATCCGGCCTACCAATCCACGACTTTGATGAGTGAAATTTGGCCGCCTCCTATTGCGCCTTCGGGTCTGCTTGGCAAGTACCGACCGCAGGTACGTAAACGACAAGCCAATCGTGCGCGCCTGCGAGCCGCGGCGATAGAGCGCCTCCGCGAGATTCTCTCGAGCGGCCCACCCGGTGTGATCATCTGTGCCCAACTTTGGGCCATGGAGTACTTACGCGCTGCTGGCTATGACAACTGGAAGGTCGTAGGTCAATATCACGCTTCCTTCGAGGCGGCAGCGAGTGGCCGCGATCTGCGCCGGGCGCTGAGAAATTATCAAGACGTAAGTACCGTGGCTTTGCTCACCGCCGAGGATGCCGCACAATTCGCCGATGCCGGTTTGCGAAATGTGTGTTGGGTACCAAACCCGCTTTCATTTTGGCCGGTTGAAACGGCGAAGTTACGCGGGCAGTCAGTGACCTACCTAGGCCGACT
>WLHM01000218.1 GCA_009702725.1 Actinomycetota bacterium
GATCTTGGTACTGCGGGGCAATTCGCTTTTTGTCTTTGGGCAGGTTGATCCACAATTGCACGCCGTGGAACAGTCCACCGGATTCAACGAGGTGGGCGGGTGGCGTTTCGATGTGCAGGATGCCATCACCTGCGGTCATGTATTGCGTACCGCCAGATTCAATGATTCCGCCACCACCATTGGAGTCTTGATGTAAAAACTGTCCATCAATTAAGTAAGTGAAAGTTTCGAAACCACGGTGTGGGTGCCACGGGGTCCCCTTGGGTTCGCCGGGCGCGTATTCCACTTCACCCATTTGATCCATGTGAATGAAAGGATCAAGGTCACTCTGATCAATCATCGCAAATGCGCGTCGAACAGGAAAACCCTCGCCCTCATGTCCTTGTGGCGCCGTTGTAATTTTTTTCACCGAACGAGGCTGGGCCTCAAGCGGGATCTCAAAACGTGGCAATGTCAACGTGTCGGCGGTTACAGCAGGCAGTGAGGTTTCCTGTGTTGGTCGTTCGACTAATTGAGCCGGCGTCCTAGCTAGAAAAGACGCCTAGCGAAGATTCTTTTTCAGAAATAGTTCAACCTGGCGAATTGAGTCGCTCCACTCACCAAACATGTAATGGGGTGCTCCCGGGTACTCGATGTAAGTAACGTCGACTCCACTTTTTTCCAAGGCTGCATTGGTTGCGCGAGCCCAGGAAATGTCACAGCTCTCATCTTTGGTTCCGTGAATCATCAGGACCGGTTCGGTGATTCGAGTGAAGTAGTTTCGACTGGACATGTTGTACCAAGCAATTGGGTTTTCTTTTGGTGTGCCATATTCCTTTAGGATTTGGTCGCCGATCGGATAGTCGTTGCGTTGCCACTTATTGAAATTGTCCGCCGCCAAAGTACTCGTCGAAGCGTAAGTAATCGCTGCATCGAAGACCCCCGGTTGCAAAACGAGTGCCTGGAATGCAACACCACCACCCATTGATCTACCGAGAAGTGCCACTTTATTCTTATCAATGTAGGAATACGGTGAACCTTTAACTGCCAGCGCCGCACCGATTACGTCTTCGGCGTACCCCAGCCGCATGGACACGTCATTTTTCGGATCGTTATCTGATTGTGCGTGATTTCGATAGTCAACATGTAGGGCCACGTACCCGTTGTTGCCCAACCAGTCCTGTTCCCGCCGAAAACCTTGTCCACTCCAATAGGTTGCTGGATCGATATAACCGTGCGCCAGAATCACAACGGGAAATGGTCCCGGGCCCCGGGGTTTAATCATGATTCCTGAGATTGTGAGCCCGCCCGATTCATAAGTAACCCGATGTCGCGTGTATTTGGCACTGGAACTAAATGCTTTACCAACCTTTAGGTCGTCACCGGAATATTCGCGCGCGAATGCCGCTGGAATTGACGAGCCGATCGGTGAAATCGGGGCGGCAGCCACCGGCAAAATCGCTGGGAGCATTAATGCACCGACCAAAGCGGTGAGAACGGTCAAACGGAAACGAGGTGCCATGTGAACACGGTAATACGAACACTCATTTCTCGCCACGCACGCCATTTTGGGCTCGGCGGCTGCCCGTGCGATCATATTGGGGTGTTCACGGTACTTGGAGATAACGCACGTTCGAGGGTTCTCCTCGCCGGTGCGGCAGCCATCGCAGTCGTGATCATGCACGGTTTGGTGGCGATGAGCCCGGCTTCGGCGCATGCGTGCGGTGAGATCCCGCAGGCGCAGCACTTAATGGCTTCTCCCACCGTCGGCCCTGAAATGGCAGCACACGACCTAGCCAAAAACGTGGTGAGTATGGGAATTGCCCAGATCCCCTCACCGATCGATTCACCTTTCAGCAGCATGTGCATCGCCATTTTGCTAGCGGGGTTTGTATTCACCTTGACCTCACGCGCCAACAAGGTAAAGGCGCTGGGTTTTAGCCCCGAAAGTTGCCCGACGCTTCCTCGGGTGGGTGATAGAGCACCACCGGGTATAGACCGATACGAAATTTGTGTTTTACGAACCTGAGTTAGCGAGTTTTAGCTGAATCCACTCGCCAACTTGAAAGAGGAAAACATGAATGCATTAAAAAAGTCTGTTTTGCCTGCGGCTTTACTGGCTTCGACATTGGTATTAGGTGCGTGCGCTGGATCGCCGGTTAGCACCTCAACCCCAAGCCCGGTGGTTAGTGCCCAGGAGTCCAAACCTGCGGTAACTGCAAAAGTTAACGCTAGCGATTTGATGTTTGTTGAAATGATGATCCCTCACCATGAGCAAGCAGTTGAGATGGCTTTGCTGGCTCCAACTCACGGAGCTAACCCGGAAGTCATGGCTTTGGCGGCGAAGATTGCCTCAGCGCAGGGCCCGGAGATTGAGCAAATGCGAGCGATGCTCGATCGGTGGGGAGTCTCGGAAATGATGTCGCACACCGGGCACCAGATGGACGGAATGGTTTCTGCGTCAGGGCTGAAGGATCTAGACGAAGCATCAGGGGCAGAATTCGATCGGCTCTTCTTGAAGTACATGATCGCTCACCATGAGGGGGCCATCGCAATGGCGCAAGACCCACTGGTGAATGGCGCTGACGCCGAACTAAATGCGCTGTTGAAAGCGATTGTGACTGCTCAAACCGCAGAAATCGATCAGATGAACAAGATGTTGCAGCAATTGCAGTAGCTGGAGATCTCCTGATCAAACCCAGGTGGGCATCCACATGCGCAATGTCCATTGCTCATAAGGGATCACCTGCCCGGTCCAGATCGGATACATCCACCAGGCAACGAGCACGATGAGTAGCAATAATGCGCCGGCGGCAAGTGCCCCCCAGCGCCGGCGAGACTCGCTGGCGCTGGAGGGGCCGATCATCGTGCCCATCGACATGGCCAGTGCAGTGACGACGAATGGCACGTAGACGATTGTGTAGAAAGTGAAAATGGTGCGATTTAAGTAGAGCAGCCACGGTAGCCACCCGGCGGCGATGCCAACAAGAACCGCCCCTGCCCGCCAGTCACGCCGCCCGATCCAGCGCCAGCACTGATGAAGGATCGCGGCAATCGCCGCCCACCAAATAATCGGGTTGCCCAATGCCAGAACTTCGGCAGCACAGTTATTGGTAGGGCAGCCTTGGCTGCCGTCCTTGATGCTTTCGTAGAAGAACGATGTCGGCCGGGCTTGAAACGGCCACGAAAGCGGGTTGCTCTTATAGGGGTGCTCGGAGGTGAGCCCGACATGGAAGTTCCAGGCCTGAACGTGGTAATCCCACCACGATCTCAGGGCTGCAGGGATTATCGAAGCGGGTTGGCCCGCGGCCCAATTTCGGTTATAGGCATCGTTGCTTAGGAACCAACCTGTCCAAGAAAAGAAGTAGACGACGATTACGATCGCCACCATCGTGATACCGGTAAGTGGTGCATCACGCAGCACCGTTGCCGTCCAGGGCTTTTTCACTCCGATGGCCCGGCGAGTCGAGACATCCCAAACTACTGTCATCAAAACAAATGCAACGACA
>WLHM01000219.1 GCA_009702725.1 Actinomycetota bacterium
CAGCGGTGACGGAACGAGCAGGTTTAAGCGCGGATGCGCTCTGAACCTGGGTCATATGGTGAGCGCAGCGAAAGGGTGGCGGCAAATAAGGTGCCGCCGACATTTACTTGCCAGGTAGCCTCATTGATGAAATCAGGTGTGACCACTCCACCACTTCGGTCCCACACATATGCCAACCCGGTGCAGCGGCCAAGGGTGGTACCCCAAGCCGCCGAGGTTACCTGCCCGTTGCCACCGGCCGCGCTATTGCGCAGCAGTAACTCTCCGCCCCACATCATGACCGACCGGTCATCGAGAGTGAATGAAACCAGGAGCCGTTTTGGGCCAGCTGCTTTAACTTGTTCAACCGCATCGCGCCCAAGGAATGGGATATCTGTTTTGAGTTTGGTCGCAAACAGCAACCCGGCTTCAACCGGTGTGTAGTCAGGGGTGAGCTCGACACCGAAAGCGCGATAACCCTTTTCCAGGCGCAACGAATTAATCGCGTAATACCCGGCATTGCGAATCCCGAATGCTTGGCCTCGGGTTGATAGCAACTCGAATACTCCGACGGCGAATTCGCTGGGTATATATAGCTCCCAGCCCAATTCACCCACGTAGGTGATTCGCGTTGCGCGCACCGTGAAGTAGCCGAGGTCAATTTCTTGACTGGTTGCAAAGGGAAAGGCCTCGTTACCTAGATCGGCGCTCGTGAGCGACTGAAGCAATGCCCGTGAGTACGGGCCCATCACACCTAGTACGGCAAACGCAGAACTCATATCGGCGACGGTGACTTTTTGGTCAGCGGCGATGTGTCGTGAGATCCAATCTCGGTCTCGATTGACTGAGCCGGAGCCCGTGACCCAGAGGTATTCGTCGTACTTAATGCGAGTGATCGTGACGTCGGCTTCGTAGGTGCCACGTGCATTTAGAACACCGGTATAAACCACCCGGCCCAGTTCAACGTCAACGTCCGCGGTGCAGAGCAACTGCAAAAGTGCGCAGGCATCCGGGCCTTTGACTACCAATTTTCCGAATGATGTTTCGTCGAAGAGCGCCACCTGCTGGCGGGCGGCACGCTGCTCTTCATCAACCCAAGGAAGCCAGTTCTGTTTACCCCAGGAGTATTCAATGACGGGCGGGCATCCAGCGGGTGCGAAGAAGTTCGGTCGCTCCCAGCCCATCTTCGAGCCGAAGGCGGCACCGGCAGCCTCGACCAAATGATGTACCGGGGAACGACGAAATGGTCGTGCGGATTGGAACTCGCGGTTAGGCCACGGCACCGCGTAGTGCAAGCCGAGTACTTCGCCGACTCGAGCTTTGAGCCATTGGTTGTTGCCGTTGAATGGCGCGAAACGCCTGATGTCGACACCGACTAGATCCGAGGCAGGTTCGCCGCCAACTATCCATTGTGCGAGAGCCCGCCCGGCTCCACCGGCTGAGGCAATTCCGACAGAGTTGAAGCCGGCGGCGACGAAAAAGTTCTTTACCTCTGGTGCCTCACCGAGGATGAATTGGTTATCGGGGGTGAAACTCTCTGGCCCGTTATAGAACTTCTTGATCCCGGTCTCCTGCAGGGCTGGCACCCGGTGCAGTGCGCTCTCCATCAGGATCGAGAAGTGGTCCCAGTCCTCGTCGAGTAATTGGAATTCAAATGGGTACGGGATTTGGTCGGGGGAAACCCAAGGCTTAGCCACCGGTTCGAAGCCGCCGACGACTAAGCCGCCGACCTCCTCCTTCATGTAGGTATAGCCATCTGGATCTCGAAGAATGGGGAGCATCCGATGCACGCCTTCGATCTGCTCGGTTACGACATAGAAATGTTCGGACGAATGAAGTGGCACGTTCACCCCACACATCGCCCCGATCGCTTTCGCCCATTGGCCCGCGCAATTAACAACAATCTGCGCCTCGATATCACCGTGATCGGTTTGCACGCCGGTCACGACACCATCGCGCGTGCTGACACCAAGTACGCGCACGCGCTCGAAGATCTGTGCTCCACGCATGCGGGCACCTTTAGCGAGCGACTGCGTCACGTCGGTTGGATTGGCGGTGCCATCAAGTGGCAACCAAATAGCGCCGACTAAATCCGAAGTTTCGAGGATCGGGTAAAGGTCCTTTGCGGCTGCCGGAGTGAGTATTTCGCATTCGAGATTGAAAGCATCAGCGGCTGCAGCTGTGCGCAGCAATTGCGTCATTCGATCATTAGTTCGGGCCACGGTTACGCCACCACATTGTTTATAGCCGGTAGCCAAACCCGTTTCAGCTTCAAGCCGTTGGTAGAGGTCAGCGGAGTATTGGACCAGCCGCGTTCCGCCTTCGGTGGCACGTAATTGCCCGACGAGACCGGCGGCATGCCAGGTGGTGCCACATGACAATTGCCCTTGCTCAATTAGCACCAGATCAGTAAAACCAAGTTCAGTTAGGTGGTATGCAACGCTCGCGCCCACAATGCCGCCGCCGATGATGACTACCTGAGCGCGGGTGGGTAACGAGGTCATACTCAGACTCTAGGAGACGAAGCTCGCTAAGGGTGCTTTTCGCGGGAGTCAAACGTGGCGCGCGGGGTTGGATTGGCCCATCACCGGGCAGCGCCCTGATTGCCGGCGTCGTCCGGTGGCACTTATCTCAAAGCCCTAATTCACTCAAAGCCCTAATTCGCTCAATCCGGGATGCTCGTCCGGGCGCCGGCCAAGGGGCCAATGGAAGGCACGGTCTGCGGCCGCGATTGGGAGGTCGTTGATGCTCGCGAAGCGGCGCTGCATGTAGCCGAGATCGTTAAACTCCCAGTTCTCGTTCCCGTAACTCCGGAACCACTGGTTGGTGTTGTTATGCCACTCGTAAGCGAAGCGAACGGCGATTCGATTGCCATCAAAGGCCCATAACTCCTTGATGAGTCGGTATTGGAGTTCCTGTGACCACTTGCGCGTGAGAAACGCGTGGACCTCTGCTCGCCCGCGAGGGAACTCAGCCCGGTTTCGCCAGAGCGTGTCTTCGGTGTAGACCTGCACAACTCGATCAGGGTCACGAGAATTCCAGGCGTCCTCTGCCATGCGCACCTTCTGGACCGCAGTCTGGCGGTCGAACGGTGGAGTTGGCTGCTTGACGTCCATTGGTACTCCCATGAACTTAAGGTACGTGCGGGTCGAATCTAATGGGGAATTCGACCCGCACGCTCAGGGCTATGGAATTGATATGCCGAGTACCAGGAAGACCGGGATAAGGAAGAAGGTGAAGATGGCGGTGATCATCAGGATGATGCCGAGCACCTTTGGCTTCATCTTGCCGTAGGTCGTCAAGGTGACGCTTACAAAAGTGATGAACCACCAGATGAGGATCAAGGTGAAAGTGGTGCTGCCGGAGAAGAATTTCAGCCAAGCCAGCGGCAGGATCGCCGTTGGAATAGCAAGGTTGCCGGCAACCCGGAGGTCTAGATCGAGGATTTCAGTAAGACCCAGGGCGATGAAGAACAGGCCGTAGAACGCGATGAGGCCGGCTAGCA
>WLHM01000022.1 GCA_009702725.1 Actinomycetota bacterium
AGCTCGAGGCATCGCGGCTGCTCGCTAACCGAGCCAAGGGATAGGCATCTGTGAAAAGTTCTGAGGTATCGCGGCGCGAAACTCTTGATCGAGTGGCCCAAAGAGTGCTTTGGCTTGCCGTGCGAATGGTCGACTCGGCCAATCGAGACCGGGCAGATGCAGACGGCATAAAGGTAGGCGGTCACCAAGCATCTTCTGCTTCCATGGTGGGGATTCTCACGGCCCTTTGGTTCGGACACCTAAATGCGCAAGACCAGGTGGCAGTGAAACCGCATGCATCACCCGCATTTCATGCAATTCAGTACCTATTGGGCAACTTGGATCGTTCATACTTGACACGGCTTCGAGAATTCGGTGGCCTGCAGGCCTATCCATCACGTTCGAAGGACCCAGATCGAGTTGATTTTTCAACCGGGTCGGTCGGTTTGGGTGCCGCGGCCCCGCTATTTGCTGGCGTTGTCAGGCGATATGTTGATGAGCATTTCGGAACCCGCTCCCACTCACGTTTCATCTCGATTTTGGGAGATGCAGAGCTTGACGAAGGCAATGTCTGGGAAGCGATTGCTGATCCTGCAACTGCGGGATTGGGCAATGTCATGTGGGTTGTTGACTTCAACAGGCAGTCCTTAGATCGAATTGTTCCCGGCGTTCGTATTCAGCAATGGAAGTCGCAATTCGAGGCGGCGGGCTGGCATGTATTAGAGGTCAAGTACGGGAGCCGAATCATGAATGACCTTCCCGAGGCCGATGGTGTACTTCTGCGAACTTTGATAGACGAAATGCCGAACGAGCATTACCAGTCGCTGTTTGCACTTCGCGGGCCCGAGCTACGCGAAAGATTGCTTGAGAATGCAAGCCCGGTCTTGCGAGATCGAATTGCCGATTTGAATGATGATTACCTGCACTTGCTTCTCACGGACCTCGGCGGTCACGATATATCAGCCCTGCTTGACGCGTTTGAAGAATGTGATGCGGTAAAAGACCGGCCAAGTGTGGTTTTCGCCTACACGGTAAAGGGCTGGGGGCTACCGACTGCGGGTCATCCGAGAAACCATTCCACCCTTCTTTCCGTCGAGCAAATTAGCAAGTTGCGAACGGAGGTAGGTCTAGAAGAACTTACTGAATGGGACAGGTTCGACCCCTCAACGCCCGAAGGTGTGCTTGCTGCTGAGCGCCGTGAATATTTATCTCGTGATGTCGAAGTGCCGAGAGGATCCATTCAGATCCCAGCAGCAACAATGCGGAAGCCACCTGCGCGTCCCGTGTCGACACAGGAAGCCTTCGGGAGAGTACTGGTCGAACTTTCGCGCATTGATACCGTCGCTCCGTACCTAGTTACCACCGCCCCTGATGTAGCGACATCCACCAACCTTGCAGGTTTTATAAACCGCATGGGGGTATTTTCTCCGGAGCTCCAACGGACTTGGAGCACAGACGATGCTTTGCAGTGGAAAGAAGGGCCATCGGGGCACCACATCCCTCTTGGCATTTCTGAGATGAATCTTTTTCTATTACTTGGACAACTTGGTTTATCTTGGGACTTATCGTCACAGCCGCTACTCAGTATCGGTACGGTCTACGACCCATTTGTACTTCGAGGGCTTGATGCTTTTCTTTATGCAACTTACTCCGGATCTCGCTTCATCATCGCCGGTACGCCATCGGGGATTACCTTGGCACCCGAAGGGGGAGCTCACCAGTCGACAATTACGCCATCGGTGGGGCTCGAACTCCCGGGAGTTACTTTCATTGAACCTGCGTACGCACAGGGCCTAGATTGGCTCTTATGCGATGCTTTGGCGAGCATTGGCGATGCAAGCCCGCAGGCGGCTGGTCAAGACGCACAGCACGGGGCGTTCTACTTTCGGCTTACCACGCGTCCACTCGATCAGGCACCGTTTGAAATGGCTCGACAACGGCTTGGTGACGCTATTTTACGTCGGCAAGTTATCGCTGGTGCATACAGACTTGTGGATGCGTTTGATCAGCCCAAGGGCAAGGCGATGGGTGAGACCCCACCACTTGTACATATCGCGGCAAGCGGGGCGACCCTGCCGGAGGCGATTGAAGCAGCAGAAGAATTGGGCAGCGAAGGGATAGCTGCTCATGTGGTGGACGTGACATCCTCTGATCGTCTTTTCAAGTCGTGGCAACGGACAACTCGCCAAGCTGTCCGTACTGCTACTACGCCATCAATTCCAGGGGCCATCCGCGCCGCATTTCCCGAGCGAGCCCCGATTGTCACTGTCCAGGATGCTTCATCCCATCATCTGGCATGGCTGGGCTCGGCTCTTGGTGTGCCAGCAGTTTCACTCGGTGTCGATAGCTTCGGACAATCTGGCACGCGTAGTGACCTCTATGCAGCCCATGATCTCACGTCCGGTTCGGTCGTCAATGCGGCTTTGGCGGCTCTTAGCATGATTTGACTTGAGGCGAAACGTGCGGACTTAAGGTGAAGAAGTAGCAGAATGTCGACGGCAGGCAGGGATTGAAATAACCACGGTTATGCAGATAAGTGGAACTAAAGCTACCGCGCATAGGATTTCAAAAGACGCGGTGAGGATTAGTAGTCCAGCGGTTATCCCACCCACCGCCGACGAAATGTTGACGAGTAAATCGGAGAAACCTTGCACTGCGGGCCTATTAATTGGGCTTACTTCGTCCGTAAGTAATGTTGCACCGGAAATCATGGTGCAAGACCAACCAAGGCCCAATGAGAATTGGCCAAGTGCCAGAATTGTTGTGGATCCCGCAGAAGTTAATCCGCTGAGAATACACGCTGATGCGGAGATCATAACTCCAACGGTGATCATGGGAATCCGACCAAAGTAGTCCACGAGCCATCCCACTACCGGTGAAAGTAGGTACATACCAGCAATATTTATGCTGACGATTAGCCCAATTACTTGGAGTGAAATTCCGGAATCTAACATTCGTGCTGGCACGGTTACGGTCAGCATCACGAGCACTGCCATGGCGATAGCCAAGCTGGCTATGCCTAGTATCGCGCGGGGCTTGTCTTTAAGTTGGGCGACGGCGTCGCTTAATTTATGTCGGCTTGGTACTTGCTGCGATCCATGACTTTTTGTTGTTGCAATTAAGTAGGGGTCTGGCTTCAGTCGTACGTAGATGATTATTGCGCCAATTGCTATTGCTACGGCCGCTACAACATATGGACCACCCATGTCCGGTAGCCCAAAAGATTCGCCTAAGGCATCGGAGATGTAAAGCAGATTAGGACCAAGAACTGCGCCGATGGTTCCTGCCCAGACCACCCAAGACAAGGCACGCGCCCGGTGGTCCTCTGGCGCAAGGTCGGTAGCCGTATATCTGCCTTGATAAATTGCCGTTGACACAACACCAAATACGGCACAGCCGAAATAGACAATGAAGACATTCTGCAGAATCGAACCGCAAAGAATGACTAAGGCGCCGAGGGCGCTGATCGCTAGTCCGAGGGTGAGGGCAATTCGCCTCCCATGGACAAGAACTACTTTAGCCAGGGGCAGCGATGCTGTGGCGGCGCCAATAATGATTAGTGTTTGAGCCAGGCTTGCGGCAGCCGGTGACCCGGTCAAGGATACAGCGATTAGACCGCCGGCAGGTACTGTCCCGCCAAGGCCGCTCATGATTAGCGCCAATGAAAGTGTTCTAATAGTGCGTCGTTGAACTATTGCTCTGTCGGTGCTGTTATTTACGGGGTCAAAGACGCTCAATTCATTGCAGTCTGCGCAAAAGAGCTAACTGTCATGAATCAAATCGTAGAGTACTTTGACATCTAGCGAGAGCAAATGGATACCGGAATGCAACAACTATTCAGATACAGAGTGAATTTATTTGTACTTGATAATTTCACATCAAGTTCATTGGCAATTGTCGCGTAGTGAACGATTTAACTCAGGCCGAGTTTTTCCTTGACCTGCGCAATCGACGGGTTCGCTAGCGCGCTGCCATCGTCAAAGAGCATGGTGGGCACGGTCTGGTTGCCGCCATTGACGGTTTCAACGAATGCTGCGGCCTCTGGATCGACCTCGATATCTATTTCCTCGAAGGCAATACCCTCGCGGCCCAACTGGGCTTTTAGGCGCTGGCAGTAGCCACACCAAACCGTTGTATACATCTTCATGTGGGCAACGCTAGCGTGCACCTGTGATTGGTGAACCAGGCCAGGTACTTGCCGGGCTAGATGACGAGCAGCAGGTGGTCGCCACCAGCGTGCACGGGCCGGTGGTTGTGCTGGCTGGGGCCGGTACCGGCAAGACTCGGGCCATCACCCATCGCATGGCCTATGCAGTGGCTACCGGGGCCCATGAAGCCAGGAGGTCGCTGGCCGTGACCTTCACCACGCGAGCCGCCGGAGAGATGCGGGTGCGACTTCGCGAGCTTGGTGTTGAGGGTGCTCAAGTGCGCACCTTCCATGGGGCGGCCCTTCGGCAACTGCGTTACTTCTGGCCAAGGCTTAGTAGTCAAACTTTCCCTGACGTACTGCCGAGCAAGGCTCGTTTGCTCGCTGAGGCGGCGTCAAAGTCCGGTATAACAACAAACGCGGCTGTGATACGCGACTTGGCCTCAGATATTGAATGGTCCAAAGTAAGTGAATTGGCCGCACGGGATCTTTTGACCGACCCGCGCGCGGCGATTCGTCAGTGGAGTATGGATCTTGCTGATGTGATGAAGATATATGCGAATTATGACGAGCTAAAGTCCGCGCGTGGCTTTTTGGATTTTGAGGATGTTCTCCTAGTTACCGTGGGCGCCCTGCAAACTCGCCCCGATATTCTCGATGAAGTGCATTCGGCATATCGATGGTTCACCGTTGATGAATTTCAAGATGTTAATCCGCTGCAGCATCGATTGCTGACACTTTGGCGTGGTGATCGCGATGAAGTTTGTGCCGTAGGTGATGTTAGCCAAACGATCTACTCATTCACGGGCGCCTCAGCAGACTACTTGGTGAATTTTCGCACTGAGTTCCCAGATGCGACCGAGGTGCGCTTAGTTAATTGCTATCGGTGCACACCTGAAATCGTGAGTAAGGCTAATGCGGTTATCGTGCAAGCGCACTCGCGGGCCGCCGTGACTTTGCGGTCAATGTGCGATCCTGGGGTGGAACCCACGGTGCAGTCACACTCGGATGAAGTTGCTGAGGCGACCGCGGTCGCTGAGTCAATTTCAACGCATCTGCGTAATGGGATTTCTGCCCGCGATATCGCCGTGTTGTTTCGGATGAATGCGCAATCGGCGGATCTTGAATCGGCATTGTCGGCGCGCGGGATCGCTGTTGTCATGCGAGGGGCTGAGCGATTCTTTGATCGACCGGAGGTGCGCGAGGGTGTGACGCGTATCAGGGGCGCTGCGCGCGCCGGAGGTGCCACCGGTGTACTCGGTGATGAAGTTCGCGGGATCCTTAGCGCTGCTGGCTGGGCTGCTGAGCGGCCGCAGGGCAGCGGTGCGGTTCGTGAGCGCTGGGAGTCGTTAGCGGCATTGGTGACTTTGGCCGATGAGAATCCGCAGTGGGATTTGCCGGCATTTGTCACCGAACTTGATCATCGCTCTGAGGCGCAACATGCGCCGGCCGCCGATGCCGTGACACTTTCCTCCTTGCATTCGGCCAAGGGCCTTGAATGGCAGGTAGTTTTCATTGTCGGGTGCAGTGATGGCTTACTTCCGTTGTCGAATGCTGACTCACCCGATGAGATAGAGGAGGAGCGCCGGTTACTTTATGTTGGAATGACGCGCGCTAAGTCATACCTGCATCTGTCTTGGGCGCGGGCCCGGCAGCCGGGTGGCCGCGAAAACCGGGAGTTCAGCAAATTCCTAGTCACCCTTCGCGACTCAACGGGTCAACTTGCTGATGGGCTTGACGGTGATGAGTCGCGGGGGAGTGTGCACCGCGGCTCTGGTCGCGCGCGCACCGAACGCAAGAAGCGCGGACCGGCAATGTGCCGCACCTGCGGTAAGGGGTTGGTCACCGCGCCAGAGCGCTCCTTAGGCAGGTGCCGTACCTGCCCTTCGACTTATGACCCAGATCAGTTCGAACAGTTGAAACGGTGGCGACTGCGTCAGGCGACAGAGCGCGAAGTTCCAGCGTTCGTTGTCTTTACAGATGCAACTTTGCTGGCAATTGTTGAACAGTTGCCGGCAAGTTTGGAGCAGTTGGCGGCTATACCTGGCATCGGACCGGCGAAGTTGGAGTTGTACGGGCCAACGCTCCTTGAGTTGCTGGGCGACCCGACCCGTTAGCTCTTAGCTCTTTGCTATTGGCCAGCGGTAGTGAAATCAGGTACCCAACGCGTTAGTTCAGCGCGCATCGGAACGGTGGCGCCGAGTTGACACAGCACGCCGATACAACCTAGCCAGACCCGATGAATCAAGGCATATGACGGCGGCAGGTTTAGTTTTAGTCCTACGGCGAAATCGGGATTGCGCATATCGTTCATGCGGGTGAATTGCTCGCGCATCCAGTCCCGGGAGAAAGTGAACTCTTCGTAGCGGGCTGGATCAACAAAAGGCTCGAGGTATCCCAGTACTTGCTCGGCATCGACCTCAATATTGGGCTTAATGAAACCCTCGGCGCGTAGTCCCTCAATTACCGTTTGTGCATCTCCTAATTGAGCGATACGAAGTAATGAACCCATTGCCGAAGGTAGTCCATCTGGCAATGATGCGCAGGCACCGAAGTCAAGTATGCCTAGGCGGCCATCCGGGGTGATGCGGAAGTTGCCGGGGTGTGGGTCGGCATGTAGGAGGCCAGCACGCGATGGGCCGGATAGCAAGAAACGTTCATAGAGGACTCCGGCTGCGTCACGCTCAGCTTGACTGCCGTCTTTAATGATGGATGAGAGTGCAGTGCCGTCAACCCATTCACTGACGAGCACATGGGGTGCTGCAACAAGAACATGGGGTATCACAAACTCCGGGTCACCTTCGAAGGCGATGGCGAAAGCCCGTTGATTCTGTGATTCGTTCAAGTAGTCGAGTTCGTCAACGGCGCGATCGCGTAACTCATCTAGGAGTGGATTGATATCGAGACCGGGTATCCAAGAGGCAAAGAGTTTACCCATTCGCGCCATTTGATTGAGGTCGCTAATTAGGGCTTTGTCGGCTCCGGGGTATTGCACTTTCACAGCCACCACGCGGCCGTCATGCCAGGTTGCTTTATGTACCTGCCCGATGGAGGCGGCCGCTGCAGGCTGGTCTGCGAACTCCAAGAATTTTGTGCGCCATTCCACACCAAGTTCCTCTGCGAGAATCTTGTGAATAGCTTCAGCAGGTAGGGGAGGTGCAGCATCTTGTAATTTGGTGAGGGCCGCTCGATAAGGGCCGGCGAAGTCCTCGGGTAGTGCGGCCTCGAAAATACTCATGGCTTGACCAAGTTTCATGGCCCCGCCTTTAAGCTCGCCTAGTACTTTGAACATTTGCTCGGCGGTGCGCGCTTGTAATTCAGCGGCCACTAGCTCAGCGGATTTTCCGCCGACCCGCTTGCCGAAGCCCAGCGCGGTTCGCCCAGCAAAGGCGGCCGGCAGCGCAGCCATCCGCACACTGCGGGTGAGGGCATTGCGTGGAAGTTCGGCCATGCCTAATTGTCACCCAAATGCGAATGGCGCGCGCGCCGGGTCAAGTTGAGCCCAAGTGCACCCACAAAGTGGGTGGGGTGGGCGGCGCACCGGCGTTGGCCGGCCTCCAGGGAGCTTTAGTTCAAAAGCGAGCTCACTCCACTGCTCGCTATTTTGCGGTTGATCAATCCACGTTCGAACTAGGAGGGCGGTTTGGACGGCGGTAGCACGAGTTAGTAGTCGGTCCTTCGGTGGAGCCACCAACCGGCGAATCTGGCTGGCCAACTGCAGGGTAATTTTTGGCCACATTGCATCGGCGTCGACGGTGTGGAGATACGCACAGCGCAGGCAACTTGTCACACCCGGTATGACAAGTGGCCCGACGATGGCGCGGGCCCCATACACGGTCGCTGGCAGGTGCGGGTGATCATGTAGTGGGGTGTCGACTTCATCGATGATGTCGGGATGCAAACCGTCGGCAAAAATTACCAGGCTTTGATAATTATCAGAATTGGGTATCGGTGCATCAGATTTCACTACCCGTAACCCGGCCAGGTTCAGGGACGAATAGAGCTCATTGGCGAGCGCGGTGGTTCCGATAACGTGAATGTTTGTGCCTTGGCGAATCTCAAATGCGGTGAGCGCTTCGCGATCCTTCGGGTAAGTGTGGGCGGCAGCGGCTAGGTCACCGAGTTGTTCGTCCCGTTCGACCGCGCTGAGCCAGCGCCAACTGTTAGGCATGTCAGTTGCGTCATCGATAGCGCCGAGGGCCTGCAGCGCCCGGATTATTCGACCGGCGGTTTCCGGGGCAATATCTAGTTGATCGATGACCTCACGCCAGGTGCGAAGGCCATCGAGGCCACGCAGCCAACGAACATGGATTTCATCCATCTCGTCTAGCTTGGCTCGGGTATCGCCGGCCCAAATCATCAGGTGACCGGATTCACGCCAGCTAGTAGGGAAGTCGCGACGATAAACCGGGCGGGCCTCAAGGGGCATGAGGTCGGTGAGTTGATTTAATGCAACCAAAACTTTCATGACTGCAGAGTCGTACTTTTGACCTGTGGATTGCTACTTGCTATACACAGGGCAAATGCGGTAGCGCGAATTAATTGCACCTAGAGGTGCTGACCGTGGTCATTCCCGCCCGGGGCCACAATGTCCGGTTTATCCTGTTATTTCTCGATAAGTACCCGAAAACATAGGCGAAATTGACTTTAGGCCGCTCGTGCCGTGGCCGTTCTAGTCGGCAATTGCCTTATCGTGAAGAAATCCCGACGGGATGTGGTGGTGCACACCACCTGGCCGCCCCCAGCGGTTCAGCAATCAAACGGAGGTCCCTATGGCTGAGAGCTACACCGGCGAGGCGTACTGCGTTAAGTGCAAGGCAAAGCGTGAGTTCACCGGTCACGTCGAAGAGACCAATGGACGACGTTTCGCCAAGGGCATCTGCCCAACCTGCGGCACCAAGGTGACCCGCATCCTCGGTAAGGCCGCCCAGTAGGCGGCACCGACAGTTAATGTTTCCGGAGTTGGACACATCCAACATTGGACAAAATGAGGCGAGGCTCCACCTAGGGGCCTCGCCTCATTACTCTTCATGGCCACTTCTGGCGCAGGCCACGCGGTCCGCGCGGACCATGGGGAGGTACCTTGATCTGGTGAGCGGAAATTTGCCCTTTGGCTTTGGTGCCCCGGACTCCGGTGGCAATGGGTTCGATATGTCTTCACTTGGTGCGGCCCTGCAGCAATTGGGCCAGATGATGCAAAACCCAAGTAGTGGGCCGGTCAACTGGCCGATTGTGCGTGAGATTGCCAGGAAGACACTTACCTCGGCCGGTGATCGCGTGATTGCTGACGCTCAGCAGCGTGCTGTTGTTGAATCGATGCGACTTGCAGACTTGTGGCTTGACGAAGCAACCGCATTCCCAGCAGTTGCTTCACCCCCGCGAGCTTGGAGCCGATCAGAATGGTTCGAAGCCACATTGCCGATGTGGCAGCGATACATCGAACCTATTGCCATTCAAATGCAGCAGGTTTTGTCGGATTCCATGCCAGAAGGCGAAGAGTTATCACCGGATGAACTAACTGCAGCTTTGCCAGAGCAGTTGCGTGGGATGTTCCCCGGTGGTGTGCCGGCTGAGATGGCTGCAATGCTCCGCCCGATGATGGGCATGGTGCAACAACTTGGTGCAGCGGCTTTCAGTATGCAGCTCGGGCAGTCACTTGCGGCGCTAGCACAAGAGGTTGTTGGTGCCGGTGATATCGGAATCCCGCTAACGGCCGAGGCGACTTGCGCACTATTACCGAACAACATTGATTTGATTGGCGAGGGCATCGGAGTCTCGGCCGATGACGTGCGGCTTTATCTTGCCCTTCGCGAGTCGGCTCACCAACGCCTTTTCGCCCATGTTGGGTGGCTACGCCCGAGGCTGATTGGCGCTATTGAAGAGTATGCCGGTGGCATCCGCGTTGATTCCTCGCGACTTGGTGAGGCAATGGACGGCGTTGACTTAAGTAACCCGGAGGCCTTGCAGGAATTGTTGGCTTCTGGGCTGCTACAACCAGCCGATACCGATGAGCAACGCGCGGCTCTTGCCCGCCTAGAGACTTTATTGGCACTGGTTGAGGGTTGGGTCGACGATGTTGTTGACATTGCGATAGCGAATCGGATGCCGAGCGCTGTGGCATTGCGCGAAACCATGCGCCGGCGTCGTGCCGCTGGCGGGCCGGCCGAAAAAATGTTTTCAACACTTGTCGGTATGGAGTTACGGCCAAGATCACTTCGCGAAGCCGCAACATTGTTTGCTGCGGTGCGCAGTATGGGGTCACTCGA
>WLHM01000220.1 GCA_009702725.1 Actinomycetota bacterium
ATTCGGGCAAATATGCGGCCCGAAGTCCTTGAGCGGTCGATCGAGGGCAAGGTGCCTGCTCGGATGAATTCGGCATCTGCTTCATGCATTGCCGCTCCTGACAGGCCGGCGGCACCGATCATTTCAGCGGCCCCGCCGATGTGATCATCATGGGCATGGGTGAGCACAATGCGCTGAACGTCACCCGGGTTTTTGCCGATTGCGCTAAGACCGCGAACTATCGCGCCCGGAGCATTTTTAAGGCCACAGTCCACGAGGGTTACCGAGCCATCGGGCTCGAGAAAGACGAAGGTGTTAATAAAACTACCCATGGTGCCAATTCGATAGACGTCGGGAGCCAAGGCAATGATGGGGTCGGACACGGCACTAGCGTATGAGGTTCTAGGGTCTATTCATGGATTACGTCGAGTCTGTCATCGAACTTATCGGAAACACCCCGTTGGTCAGGCTGCGCTCGGTTACCGATGGGGTGCCGGAGGGTGTTCTCGTTCTGGCAAAGGTTGAGTACCTCAACCCGGGCGGTTCGGTTAAAGACCGCATTGCGGTGCGCATGATTGATGCAGCCGAACGCGATGGTTCATTAAAGCCCGGTGGGGTAATTGTCGAACCCACTAGCGGGAACACCGGTGTCGGGCTCGCGTTAGTCGCGCAGCAGCGAGGCTATACCTGTGTCTTTGTGTGCCCAGACAAAGTCAGTGAAGACAAGCGAAATGTGCTGAAGGCCTATGGCGCCGAAGTCGTTGTCTGCCCAACGGCGGTTGATCCCGAGGACCCACGCTCGTACTACTCCGTAAGCGATCGACTTGCCCGCGAAATTCCGGGTGCCTGGAAACCTGATCAATACTCAAACTCCAATAACCCGCTCTCACATTTTGAAACGACCGGCCCAGAGCTTTGGGCGCAAACCGAAGGGCGCATCACGCACTTCATCGCTGGGGTTGGCACCGGTGGCACTATCTCAGGAACCGGTAATTACTTGAAGCAGGCAAGCGGCGGCGCTGTTCGCGTTACAGGCGCCGATCCGGTTGGTTCGGTTTATTCAGGTGGCACCGGCCGGCCTTATCTAGTTGAAGGTGTCGGCGAGGATTTCTGGCCGACCGCATATGACCAGAATGTTTGTGACGAGATCATTGCGGTTTCGGATAAGGACTCCTTCGAGATGACTCGGCGGATGGCGCGCGAAGAAGGTCTACTTGTCGGCGGCTCATGCGGAATGGCCGTTGTTGCTGCCCTTGACGTGGCAAAGCGAGCTAAGCCCGGAGATGTTGTTGTTGTATTGCTACCCGACAGTGGCCGCGGCTACTTATCCAAAGTATTCAATGATGACTGGATGAGCGCTTACGGCTTCCTGCAAGCCGATACGGACCGAACCGTTGGTGATGTACTCCTGGGTAAATCCGGAGAGCTGCCACCGTTCGTGCACACGCACCCAACTGAAACGGTACGCGATGCAATTAATATCCTGCGCGAGTTCGGAGTCTCGCAGATGCCGGTTGTGCGCGCGGAGCCGCCGGTTATGACGGCTGAAGTTGTTGGCGCGGTAATTGAACGTGACCTACTCGATTCGCTCTTCAATGGCAAGGCACAACTTGCTGACCCGGTCGCAATGCACATGTCTGCTGCGCTGCCGATGATTGGGGCGGGTGAGCCGATCCAGGTTGCAGTCCATGCGCTAGAAGCATCCGATGCAGCAGTTGTAGTTGATGATGGCATGCCAACAGGAGTTATAACGCGGCAAGATGTTTTGGGTTACCTATCGAAGTGATCAAGGTGTGGCTTAACCCTGAATCTAAATGTCTCGGTGGCAGCCGGTTACAGCAGGAATCAAGGCACCGCGCAGAAAATGATCAACCGCAGGGGCTTCAACCTGCTCGAACCGTCACCGCAGGGGCTTCAACCTGCTCAAACCGTCACTTTGAGGCCAAAATTTGACGGTTTCAGCAGGTTGAAGGATCGGGCGCCTCTTAGCTGACACATATTATCTTCCGATATTGACCCACTGGTTGTACGTTGGCGGTATGTCAAAATCCAGAAACATGCTGATGGGGATACTCGCACTAATGCTGATGCTTGGTGTCGTACCGGCGCAAGCTGCTGAAAGTGGATTAAATCTCACCCCCGCGCAGGAAGCTTGCATCAAAAAGGCGCTTACCTCCGCCGAGTATCAGCTATTCCTGGTGAACCCGTATGACGTTGCGCTGAAAGAAAAGACGAAGGCGTGCTTTACCAGCGGCGGCAGTGGCACGGGTACCGGTTCAGGCACCGGTGGCTCCGGAAGTTCAAACGTGAAGGTCTCCAATATTCCGACGAGCGGCAAATGGATCACGGCTAATCCGATTGATCTGACCAACGTCACTTCAATCAGTGTATTTCGCTCATGTTCAGGCCATGATTACAGCGGCAGTAATACCAAAGGCCAGGTCGAGACCGACAGGTCAATGAAGCATTACATCCAAACTAATGTTCCTTGGACTGCAACGGATTCGATCAAGGGTTACGCGCCATTTGCTGGCACCGTTTCAATAACCGATGAGCAGTTCCCGCTGGGCAAACAATTGGCTGTTACCTCACCGGTTACCGGATGGACGATGGTTTACTTCCACGGTGACCCTCAGGTCAAGAATGGCGCAAAAGTGAAAGCGGGCCAGGTGATAACCGCGTGGCCACCGAGTAATGCCCCCGCGGTGATTGATCAACTGCACCAGGAGGGCACGAGTTTTGATCTAGCATTTAGGACATATGACGGTAGGTATATGGACTCACCGTTGCTGCATATGTCACCCGCGGTTGCTAAATCTTGGACGGCGAAAGGGTTCACGCCCGCGCGCGCAATCGTGTCGAAGTCTGCACGTGATGCGTCACCATGCAACGGCACCTACAACGCGACCGACTCCACGGATTTTATCCGAGCTAACTAATTGCCGGCAGGGCCAAACCCGTGTTGGCGTGGCAGCGGTACCCGTTAGGAATTTTGTACAGGTACTGCTGGTGGTAGTCCTCCGCCAAGAAATAGATCTGCTCTGCAGCGGGGCCAATTTGTGTAGTTATCGCGGGATAACCACGATCTGAAATGACTTTGGCATAGGCGTCGCGGGTGCGCTCAATTAAGTCGCGCTGCTCGTCATTCGTATAGAAAATAGCGCTGCGGTACTGCGTGCCAACATCATTACCTTGCTGGTAGCCCTGTGTGGGGTCGTGGTTCTCCCAGAAAACTTTCAGGAGCTCGTAGGTGCTCAACACAGCTGGGTCATAGGTGACCGAGATGGCTTCGGTGTGACCGGTGCGACCGGTGCAGACTTCTTCATAAGTCGGGTTAGGTGAGATCCCACCCATATATCCAGCGCTGGTAGACAGCACCCCGGGAAGGCGCCAATAGATTTCTTCGGCCCCCCAAAAACAACCCATAGCCAAGTAGATGCGATCGGTACCTGCGGCCCATGGGCCGGTGAGTGAACTACCGAGAACCGCATGGG
>WLHM01000221.1 GCA_009702725.1 Actinomycetota bacterium
AAGAGCGAGAGCCGGCGGTACAGCAGTACGCACTCCTAGTTTCAGGGTTGAGGTCTTTGACCGCAGGTGAACACGACGGCGGTTTGATCCTCGACTCCTACCTATTGCGGTCACTTGCCGTGGCCGGGTGGTCACCATCCTTTGAGGTCTGCGCCAGATGTAGTGAACCCGGCCCGCACCGGGCATTTTCAGTGCAATCCGGTGGCATGGTTTGTACCGAATGCCGCCCACCGGGCTCTGCGGCACCCGCACCGGCAACCGTTGTGCTTCTTGGCGCGTTACTCAGTGGTGATTGGTCGGTGGCGGACTCAAGTGAGCAGCGACATCGGCGCGAGGCCAGCGGGCTAATCGCAGCTTTCTTGCAATGGCACCTTGAGCGCGGCCTTCGCTCCCTTCCGCTGGTTGATCGGACGATTTCCGCTGATAATGTTTGGATGGGGGCATGACCCGGAAGTCCACCCCAAAGCCACCGACCCCGCACCCCAGCGGGGCGAGCGCGCCGAAAATTCCCGCTGACTTAATTCCGCGTCATGTGGCAATAGTGATGGACGGCAATGGGCGCTGGGCTAAGGAGCGTGGGCTGCCCCGCACCGCAGGGCATGAAGCCGGCGAGGCGAGTTTATTTGACTGTGTCGAAGGTGCCCTTGAACTAGGTGTCGGGTGGCTTTCGGCATACGCCTTTTCGACCGAGAACTGGAAACGATCCCCGGATGAAGTTAAGTTCTTGATGGGGTTCAACCGCGATGTGATTCGGCGCCGCCGCGATGAGATGCATGACCTTGGTGTGCGGGTGCGTTGGTCTGGGCGCCGCCCCAAACTTTGGCGAAGCGTCATCAACGAACTTGAGACTGCGGAGCAGTTAACGGCGAAGAACACCAAGCTCACTTTGACGATGTGTGTCAATTACGGAGGGCGAGCTGAGATTGCAGATGCGGCAGCCGCAATTGCCAAGGAAGTAAAAGCGGGTCGATTGGACCCGGAGAAAATCAATGAGCGGATGTTCCACCGTTACTTAGATGAGCCCGACATGCCTGATGTCGATTTATTCGTGCGGTCATCGGGGGAGCAGCGCACGAGTAACTTCCTGCTCTGGCAGTCGGCATATGCAGAGATGGTATTTCTCGACACTTTATGGCCGGATTTTGACCGCCGTCACTTCTGGCATGCTTGTGAGATTTATGCCTCGCGTGATCGTCGATACGGTGGAGCTGTGCCAAATGCAGACCGCATTGTGGCTGTCGACTGAAAGCTACCGGGCCGCCCAGCCGGAGCAGGTCAGGCTTTAGATCGAGTGCAGTTTTGGCACAGCCCGAAAATTTCTAAGGTATGGCTCACCGCGGTGTAGCCATGTTCATTAGCCATGGTGTCAGCCCACTTCTCTACCGCTGGTCCGGCTATTTCAACGGTCGCACCACACTCGCGGCAGACTAGATGGTGATGATGGGCAGCCCCGCATTTGCGATATCTAGTTTCACCGTCGTCAGCAACCAAGCAATCAACCTCGCCGGATTCAGTGAGATTCTGTAGCGACCGATAAACCGTTGTCAGGCCGATTGGTTCGCCACGATGACGAAGAATGTCGTGTAGTTCTTGGGCGGATTTAAACTCATCAAGACCGTCAAGGAGTTCACTGACGGCCGTGCGTTGGCGAGTTTGCCGCTGGATTATTGGTTTTGCGCTTGGTGTCATGTAAGTACCCTTCGACGCTTTCGAATTGGTACGGCCAGCAGTGCAAGGAAGGCAAAGGTGCCGAGCGCAACGAGGACGATGGTGGGGCCGGGCGGTACTTCAACATAAAAGGAGGTGGTGAGCCCGGCAACCGAGGCAAAGACACCCAACGCAACCGCCAAGGTGGCGGTTGAGATAAACGATCTAGTTATTTGTTGAGCCGCGGCCACTGGAACGATCATGATTGCGCTCACCAGCAGTAGACCGACAACGCGCATGCCGACCACGACAACCACTGCAGCCAATACAGCCATCAAGGTACTCATGGCGCGCACCTTGATGCCCTGGACTTGAGCAATTTCGGGATCCAGGCTCACGGCGAATAGTTCGCGCCCAAAGACCGCTAACACGATCAGCACCGCAACACAAAGGGCCACTAGGGCCACAAGATCTGCTCCTGCGACCGTTGTTAGTGAGCCAAATAAATATGCGTTAAGCGAGGATGCGGCCTTACCAGGTGCTAGTGAGGCGAAGAGCACCCCTCCGGCAATGCCACCATAAAACAGCAGGGCCAAAGCCACATCGCCTGCTGTACGACTTCGGTATCTGATGAACTCAATGAGGAACGCGCCGATCACCGCGGTGATCATTGCAGTGGGCACCGGTGCGGTACCCAGTAGGAAAGCCAAGCCGACACCGGTTAGTGCCACATGGCCCATGCCGTCGCCGAGTAGCGAAAGCCGTCGTTGTACTAAGAAAACACCTATTAGCGGGGCGATAAGCCCAACTAGTACTGCGGCTATAAGTGCACGCTGCATGAAGTCATAGGCGAAGAGGTTCATCTTGGTGTCAGACCGGTGGGTGCGGTGTTTTGGTCGTGCGGGTGATCGTCGTGATGGTGTACGGCATCAGCAAAAGAGGCTGGCACCGGCGGTGGTCCGTCATATCTAATGGTGCCGGTACGGTCTTCACCCAGGACGATTGCACGCGTTACTAGATGTTCGATGTCAGTTAGTTCATGTGTCACCACTAGCACGGTGACACCCTGCTTATGAAGTTCGCCAAGCAGGTTCACTAGGTGAGTCAAGTTTTCCGCATCGATACCGGCCGTAGGTTCGTCCAGTACTAGTAAGTCAGCGCTGGTGGCAAGTGCTCTGGCAATTAGTACCCGGCGTTGTTGGCCCCCTGACAAGGTGTCGAGGCGGTCATGGCGCCGCGGCCAGAGGCCGACTTCGGTTAGTGCAAGTTGGGCCGTAGCTTTGGCTTCTTTGCCCACTCGTCTAAAGCGAGCCCGCGGAGTGATGCGCCCAGAGATAACTGTCTCCCACACTGAAACCGGAATACTGTTGGTGCCGGGGAGGCGCTGAGGGACAAGGGCAATTCGTGACCAGTCACTAAAACGGCCCAGCGGTTCATCAAAGAGCCGCACCCGCCCATGTTCTAGTGGCTGTAAACCTAAGATCGCGCGGACAAGTGTTGACTTACCGCTGCCATTTGGGCCAAGGAGTGCGACGAATTCGCCGGCTTCAATTCGAAGGTCGATGTTTTCCAAAACATGGTCACCGTCGAATTCGACGCAGGCGCGCTCAACATCAATAACACTCATGCACACCTTTGCCCGGCTTTTAGTGCTGCAAGATTGCTGCGCATGACATCAGGGTAGGACTCAATTGACCCAGGCGCCAGCCCTTCGATCGGGTCCAAGACGGTTGCGGTCGTACCAGTTTCACTCGCCAAGGTTTCAGCGACCTTCGGGCTGACAAGTGTTTCGTAATAAATGGTGGTGATGCCTTCTGTGGTC
>WLHM01000222.1 GCA_009702725.1 Actinomycetota bacterium
CCCAGGGCACCTTACGTGAACTTGCTGATCTACTTACCGAGCGCGGAGTCGAAGTCGATTACGCGATCCACCCGGTAGCCGGTCGCATGCCGGGGCACATGAACGTGCTTCTCGCCGAAGCCAGCGTGCCTTATGACCAGCTAAAGGAAATGGATGACATAAACCCGGAGTTCGCATCAACCGATGTCGTTCTTGTTGTCGGTGCAAATGACGTAGTGAACGCCGCCGCGCGCACCGATAAGTCAGCACCGATCTATGGCATGCCGATCCTGAACGTGGATCAAGCCCAGCAGGTGGTGTTCTTGAAGAGGTCGATGCGCCCGGGCTTCGCCGGTATTGAGAATGAGATTCTCTATGACCCAAAAACAATGTTGCTGTTTGGCGATGCCAAGGATTCATTGAACAAAGTGGTATCGGCCCTAAAAAACCTTTGATTTAATCGTTCAGTGCCGGCTGCCGGGCCTAGCTGGTGGTGACGTTGTTGTTAGACGACGCCGTAGAGGCGATCACCGGCATCACCTAGGCCGGGCACGATGTAACCCTTTTCGTTCAGATGTGAGTCAAGGGCGGCGGTTACTACCGTGACTTCTACATCACGATCGTTGTAGGCGTCCTCAAGGCGCTTGACGCCCTCGGGTGCGGCTAGCAAACAAATCGCGGTGACATCTCGCGCACCTCTCTCGAGCAACAAGTCGATGGCCGCGACCAAAGTGCCACCGGTTGCGAGCATTGGATCAAGGACGAAGACTTGGCGATTGGCGAGGTTATGTGGCAGGCGATCAGCGTAAGTTGTGGCGAGCAGTGAATCCTCATCGCGAACCATGCCGAGGAATCCAACTTCAGCGGTCGGCATCAATTTGACCATTCCATTCAGCATGCCCAGGCCAGCGCGAAGGATCGGCACGACCAGGGGCCGCGGGTCAGCCATTTCAACGCCCATGCAGTCGGCGACCGGCGTAGTGATGGCAACCGGCTGAACGCGCAAGGTCTCGGTGGCTTCATAGGCCAAGAGGGTGACCAACTCTTCAGCCAATAGGCGAAAGGTGGCGGAGGATGTCTGAGTCCGGCGAAGTCGGGTGAGCTTGTGGGCTACGAGGGGATGGTTGATCACGAGGGTACGCATACCGCCGAGAGTAGTGGTCGACGTGAGCCGAAGATACCCGGCGTGCCACCATCTACCCATGGGATCGCAGGAGATGGACGCTAACTCGATTGACTTTGCGGTCGCGGTATGGCACGAGGAGGGCCAGTGGATGGCTTCTTCCCTCCCAGCGCGGGTTGCCACTTCGATGGACGACCTCACATCAACCCTGCGGCAGCTCCCAGGAGAAGGTGGCGTTTTTGGTTTGATTGGCGTGGTTGATGAATATTTCATCGTGGTGCGCCAAGCCGCCGGCTCCTCGCGCGCGATGATCAGCGATGGGGCGGCAATTTTGGATTGGGCGTTGGCCGAAGAAGCAGCCGATGTGATTGGGCTCGATATTGACGATGATGATCTTGAGGATTTCGAGCCAGTTGGTGACATGAACATCTTTGCTGACTTCGGCCTTGACGCAGATGAGTTAGGTCTGCTTTGTCGTGATGAGGATCTTTATCCCGATCAGCAGATAAAGGCGATTGCAAAACGACTTGGTTTCAGCCAGCAATTGAAATCAGTACTGCGCGCGAACTAATGCTCGCTCAACAATTTGATCTAGACATGATGCAAGTGGCGCTTGCCTGCGCGAGCGAAGCGGGTGCGGCCGGTGACATACCAATTGGCGCAGTGGTCGTAGATGCGTCCGGGAGCATCATCGCAAAAGGGCATAACAGTCGCGAAGCGTTGAATGACCCTACGGCCCACGCTGAGATAGTGGCGTTGCGTGCGGCAGCACAAAAACTTGGTAGTTGGCGCCTTACCGGCTGCACTTTGGTGGTGACCTTGGAGCCGTGCCCGATGTGTGCGGGCGCGGTGGTTTTGTCGCGGGTGGCTCGACTGGTTTTCGGGGCCTGGAACCCGGAGTATGGTGCCGCCGGCTCTAACTGGGATTTAGTGCGAGACCGGCGGCTAAATCACCGACCCGAGGTGCTCGGCGGGGTAATGGCCGAGGAGTGTGGCACGCTAGTGCGAGGGTTCTTATCCCCGCACCGCATGCAGCAGGAGGCCTGATGAGCTATCGCGAGAGCTCGATAACTCGGCGCCCGACACCGCGGCGCCGGACGCCGATCTGGCGCCTACTAATTTTCATCCTGGTTGGCATCATTGTGCTGTTCGCCATCGGGTTTGGAGTGTCGCTAATCTTCCGCGGCAGCGGCACCCCGCAGGCAGAACCATCGCAAAGTTCGATCGCCGAGCCGCTGCCGTGTGAGACCACAATGGTGAACCCGGCCGAGGTGCTTCCGATAAGCAGTAAAGTCAAAGTTTCGGTCTACAACTCCACGAATAAAATCGGGTTGGCGGGCGACACCGCCAAAGTACTTAAAGCCCGCGGGTTCATCATCCAAGAGGTCGGAAACGACCCGATGAGCAAGAACGTTCAAGGGGTGGCTGAAATCCGCTATGGCCCCAAAGGCGCTAGCCGGGCTCAACTACTCGCTTTCCATTTCCCCGGTGCTGTTTTAGTTCAAGATAATCGCTCGGGAAAAATTGTTGACGTGGCGGTAGGTGCTGCCTTTAATGAACTCGAGGGCGAAGCGCAGATTGCCGCCGCCATGGCATCACCATCAGCATCAACCTCCGGACCAGGTTGCGCAAGCGCGGAGCCGGCACCTACTCAAGAGGCGGCAAGTGAGCCACCCAGCGAGATCTCACCATCGCCCAGCGCCAGCTGATGCCGCTTTAATTGGAGTGCGGTGCACCCGAGTCGGGATTCTTGCAGTTGCCGAGTGGATGAGTTAATGTCACAGGGCGTCCTCCTTATTGAGGAAGTCCACCGCGAGATCTCGGCGACGAAAGGTCGTAAAGTGCGACGCATCATCAAGGGTATGGCGATTGCCATCAGTTTCAGCCTCATCGCGGTGCCAACAGCCAGGGCCGATGACAGCGACAGTGACAGCAAGTCCGCTAGGGAGCCGGTTACGGTCTCTGTTCCAATTCGGACGATCGACACCCCTGACAAAAGTGGCCAAAACGGCATCTTGGTTGTTCGCGTGGGTCGCGCCGCCCCAATTTCGGTCATGGTTGACACCGGCATCGTGGGGTTAGTGCTGTTCGGCAAACCCGCTGGCCTCAAGCCAACAGGGAAGCGCACCACCACTGAAATTCGCGGCTCAAAGATCCCGGGCGCTATTTTCACCGCGCCGGTCACCATTGGTGGAGTCACCACCACCCAACCGGTGACGCTTTCTGTCGTTAACACGAGCAACCCGTATATCCAGCAATGGAAGAATCGCGGAATTTCCGGAATCATTGGCCTTGGCACCGGTGACGGGGGCAACATGACAAACATCTTGAAGTCCATGCCCGGGTCCCTTGGTTTGC
>WLHM01000223.1 GCA_009702725.1 Actinomycetota bacterium
GCGGACCAGCAGCGGCCATTGCCGCGGGCCTTGGTGAGGTAACTACCCCATGGGTCGCGGTTGTCGCTGTTGATATGCCGTTCGCGGCACGAATTATTGAGTATCTAGCAGCCATGATTGCGGGGGCGGGCTCTGATGGGTTTGTGCCGGTTGACGCCGCAGGCAAAGACCAATGGTTATGTGGGGTGTATCGAACTGCCGCACTTAAAGTGGCGGTTTCTGGGTTCGATCCGATAGTGGGGGAGCCGTTACATAAAGTCATGTCTTGCGTTGATCTCCAACGGGTTCACGTACCCGATGAACTCATAGCTCTACTTATTGATGTTGACACCCCGGAAGACCTGGAAAGAGCCCGTTTGATGGCCCAGGAACTAATGGCCAAAGAAGAGGAGATTGACTGATGAGCAGTACCCAAGACTGGGTTGATGCGGTGAGCCAGGAGTTAAATGTCACTACTCCGGTTGACGTTGCCATGCTCCTTGACGTAGCACGTATTGCGGCCCATCAAGTTGAACGGCCGGCCGCGCCACTAACCACTTACCTTCTCGGATATGTGGTCGGGCAGGGGATGGACCCGGCGGTGGCTATGGGGAAAATCACTGAGCTGGCGGCAAATTGGCCACCTGGCGGCGAAGTAGCGAAGTGAGGGCGATCCCTTGGCCTTGATGGGTTAGCCAAAGGTTTTGCCAAATGGGGGACGAGACTCGCCGAGGCGAGCACCTTGCGTTCCGGCCAAATCCCCGATACCTTCAGGACCCCAAGATGTAGTAGTTACAGCCCGGTGATTCCTCCACAGGTTGTGGTTACAGCTCCACAGGGTATCCACAGGACGTCCCCAAGATCGGTCCCGCGGATGGGTGGAGTATCAGGCCAGATGTTACTGAAGTGAAACAAGGGAAGGGAGGTACACAAAATGCGTTGTCCATTCTGCAAAGAAGATGACTCGCGGGTGGTGGACTCCCGCACCACCGACGATGGGGCTGCAATTCGCCGCCGCCGCGAGTGCTCCACGTGCGGGCGGCGATTTACCACCGCTGAGAACACCGTGTTGCTGGTAGCCAAGCGCTCAGGTGTTCAAGAACCATTTAGCAGAGCCAAAGTCATCGGCGGGGTTCGCAAGGCCTGCCAAGGCCGCCCGGTTAGCGAGGATGATCTCGGCAGGTTGGCTCAGCGCGTTGAAGATTCAGTACGCGCCGCCGGCATCGCCGAGATCCCCGCTATGGAAGTTGGCTTGGCAATTCTTGGGCCATTGCGCGAACTCGATGAGGTGGCCTATCTGCGCTTCGCTTCGGTGTACCGCTCATTTGACAACCTTGAGGATTTTGAAGCCGAAATCGCCTTGCTTCGCGCCGAAGGTGAGCCACTAGGTCAAGAACCAGCCAGCAATGAATCCAACACCAAGTCTTCCCAATCCCGATAACCGCTCGATACGAAAGGCACCATGATGACTATCACGACCAGCACGCCAACCGGTTTCATTCACAATACCGTGAACAAGCCCGGGTTGGTGATGGAGCGCGTCTACACCACCGAAGGCGTGCACCCATACGACGACGTTACTTGGGAGCGGCGCGATGTGGTGCAGAACAACTGGAAGACCGGTGAGGTGGTTTTCGAGCAGCGCGGGGTTGAGTTCCCGGAATCATGGAGTGTTAACGCATCAACAATTGTCACCACCAAGTACTTCCGCGGCGCAGTTGGTACAGAGCAGCGCGAGTGGAGCCTTAAGCAATTAATCGACCGAGTGGTGCTGACCTACACTAAGGCCGGCAAAGAGCACGGTTATTTTCGCACCGACAAGGATGCGGAAATCTTCGAACATGAGTTGACGCACATGTTGGTAAATCAGGTTTTCAGTTTCAACTCCCCGGTCTGGTTCAACGTCGGCACCGTGTCACCGCAACAGGTGAGCGCCTGCTTCATCCTTAGCGTTGATGACCGCATGGAGTCCATCCTTAACTGGTACCGCGAAGAAGGCATGATCTTTAAGGGTGGCTCATGGGCAGTGCTAACTCTTTCTCCCATTCTCTCGATTAAGGAGCTACTAAAGTCACCGGGTGGCACCGCGTCAGGGCCGGTCTCTTTCATGCGCGGCGCTGATGCATCCGCCGGCACAATTAAATCTGGCGGCGCAACCCGCAGGGCCGCCAAAATGGTGGTACTTGACGTCGATCATCCAGATATCGAAGAGTTCATCGAGACTAAAGTCCGTGAAGAAGACAAAATCCGTGTCCTGCGCGATGCCGGCTACGACATGGATCTTGGTGGCAAAGATATTTCAAGCGTGCAATATCAGAACGCGAACAACTCGGTACGCGTTTCGGACCTGTTCATGCAAGCGGTCGAAAATGGCGAACCGTTTGGTTTGACCGCTCGCACAGACGGCCATGTGGTCGAGACAGTTGATGCGAAGACGCTATTTCGTACGATGACCGAGGCGGCCTGGGCATGCGCTGATCCGGGTATCCAGTACGACGACACCATCAATGACTGGCATACCAACCCCGAAACGGGGCGTATCAATGCGTCAAACCCGTGCTCGGAGTACATGAGCCTGGATAACTCATCCTGCAACCTAGCCAGCCTCAACTTGCTGACCTTCCTAAAGGATGATGACACTTTTGACGCCGAACGTTTTGTGAAGGCTGTTGAAATAATCATTACCGCCATGGATATCTCGATTTCATTCGCAGACTTCCCTACGGAGCCGATCGCCGACACCACACGCAAGTACCGGCAACTGGGTATCGGCTACGCAAACTTAGGCGCTCTTTTGATGGCCACGGGATTGCCATACGACTCAGACGGCGGTCGTGCGCTGGCGGCTGCAATCACCTCGGTCATGACGGGAACCGCCTATAAGCGAAGTGCCGAACTTGCGGGCATCGTGGGGCCGTATGAGGGCTATGCCCGTAACGAGAGCGGTCACAAGCGCGTGATGCGTAAGCACGCGTCAGCTAACGACAATGTGCGCGGGGTTACGACTCTCGATACTTCGGTTATGAAGGTCGCTCATGGCCAATGGCAGCAGGCACTCAAAATCGGCGAAAAGAACGGCTGGCGCAATGCGCAAGCTTCAGTTCTCGCACCGACCGGCACCATCGGGTTCATGATGGACTGCGATACCACGGGGATTGAACCCGACTTCTCGCTGGTTAAGTTCAAGAAACTTGTGGGTGGTGGCTCCATGCAGATCGTCAACCAAACGATCCCGCGCGCACTCCGCCGCCTCGGGTACACCGAGGAGACGATCGAAGCCATCGTGGAGTTCATCTCCGAGAACGGGCACGTAGTCGATGCTCCAGGCCTTAAGACCGAGCATTATCCGGTCTTTGACACTGCAATGGGTGTTCGCTCCATTACTCCAATGGGTCATGTTCGGATGATGGCGGCCGCACAGCCCTTCCTATCGGGAGCGATATCGAAGACCGTAAATATGCCGCAGTCGGCGACGGTCGAA
>WLHM01000224.1 GCA_009702725.1 Actinomycetota bacterium
GCTGTTTTCGCTGTAGTGGTGGTGGCTCCGGCTTGGGCAGGGCCAATATTCGCGGTAAGGGTCAAGCTGCATGCGGCCAGGGCCACGAGTGCGGTGGAAATACGTTTTGACATGGTCACCATTTCTTAGTTGAGCGGTTTTAGATCGGCGCCCACGTCCTAGCCAGCCAATAAAAAACCCCTCCTGCATTGCTGCAAGAAGGGAGACCGGGTATAGACCCGGGCTCCGTTCCGTTACCTCGACGGGTGGAGCCGCTCGTATCTGCCAGGTACTCCGACTCGCCCAAGTTCTGGGATCACGGTTGCGGGACAGCGCCGGATTCACACCGGACTTCCCCTGGGGTCAAATACGCGGATTCAGTTGTGAGGACAACATCCCACGGGTAGCACTCGATGTCAATGCCAAATCACTGGGTTGGCATTAAGGCCCTAAAAGCTTCGATTCCACGATGTGCCCCTAAGGCCTCTAGACTGGAGGTCTTAGATTTTTGGCATCGGTCACTTTGCTCGCGAAGGAGTTTACATGGCTTGGTCTTGGCAATACTTGACGGCGGAGGGTGTGGTAGTCGCTGAACTACCCGACACCTCGATGGCTACCGAGTTCCCGTCGCAATCTGATGCCGAGACTTGGATTGGCCAAGTGTGGCAAACCTTGCTTGACGCAGGCATTGAGCAGGTTTTACTTCTCGAAGAGGATCGAATTGTCTACGGCCCGATGGGCCTGCGCCCAGAGTAGGTAACTCCGCCTAGATTTTTGGTGCTCCGCCGCGGCGAACCCTGGGTGGTGGCAGTCGTAACCGGCGCAATTGCAAGGTGCGCAAAATTGCGTAAAGCATTAAGCCTTTTCGATCCTTCGCTTCTGCGAATTCTTTCTTGGCTTTAAGACTTAGTTGAACCAGCAGCACGGCGGTGTCGACCACGATGAGCGCGGTTACCGCGAAGAAGCCAATGGATACCCAACTTTGGATTTGCTGGTTCTTAATAAATCCGAGTGCCAGTACCGCAATCGCGATAAATATGAAGAACTCCGCCAGAGTGAATCGGGCATCGACGAAATCGCGGGCGAAGGCCCGCGCTGGGCCGCGATCACGTGCGGGTAGGTAACGCTCTTCGCCATTTTTCATCCCTAGTCGAGCACGTGATCGTTCTTCTTGGTCACGTTGACGTGCGGCTTTCTTCGCAGCCTTGGGGTCTTTGGGGATTTTCAGCTGGTTTTTGCGGGCGTCTTCAGCCTCACGCCGCGAGGGCGTGGCATGGCCTTTGGTACCGCCAGGCCCGGAGCCGGCGGTTGAACCCGTGGGCGCGGAGGCCTGGTCACTTGACGAGGCGCCCTTGGCGGAGTCCTTCTTATTAAATCCCAGCATGATTGCGCAGCCTAGTCGGCCGAAGCAATTGGCCCAGGAAGGGCGAGCATGCGATCGAGTGACACCTTTGCCCACTTGGCAGTTTCGGGGTCGACCTCAATTCGGTTAACTACCTGGCCAGCCACTAGTGACTCCAACACCCAGACCAGGTGCGGAAGGTCAATGCGGTTCATCGTCGAGCAAAAGCACACGGATTTATCGAGATAGGCGATGGTCTTGTCGGGGTTATCTTGAGCGAGTCGTTTGACCAAGTTCAATTCGGTTCCAATTGCCCAGGCACTACCCGAAGGCGCAGCTGCGATTGTGGCAATGATCTTTTCGGTCGAGCCAACGAAATCGGCTTTCGTGACAACCTCGTAAGTGCACTCTGGATGGACAATAACGCTCACGCCGGGGATACGGTCGCGAACATCGTCAACGCAAGCAGCGGTGAATCGCCCGTGCACTGAGCAGTGGCCTTTCCAGAGGATGACTTTGGCCGCGTGGAGTTGTTCGGTTGTTAGCCCACCTGATGGTTTGCGCGGATCGAATACCACGCAGTCATCGAGTGAGAGTCCGAGCTCACGAACCGCGGTATTTCGTCCGAGGTGCTGGTCGGGGAGAAAAAGGATTTTCTCGCCTTGCTCGAAGGCCCACTGCATGCTGCGCTCTGCGTTACTTGAAGTACATACCGAACCACCGTGCCGGCCGGTAAAAGCTTTAATTGCCGCTGTCGAGTTCATGTAGGTGATGGGGATTGTTATCTCGGCGATACCAGCGGCAGCGAGGTCGTCCCAGCATTGCTCTACCTGCACGATGTTTGCCATATCGGCCATTGAGCAGCCCGCGGCGAGATCGGGCAAGATCACCTGTTGGTTGTCGGCGGTGAGGATATCGGCGCTTTCTGCCATGAAGTGCACACCGCAGAAAACAATGAATTCAGCCCCGGGATGCGCGGCGGCCTGCTGAGCCAATTTGAATGAGTCGCCGGTTACGTCAGCGAAATCGATTACTTCATTGCGTTGGTAGTGGTGGCCCAAGATAAAAAGTCGATCACCGAGGGCGGCCTTCGCTGCTGCTGCTCGTTCAACTAGGTCAGGATCACTGGCTGCCGGGAGTCCGCCGGGGCACTCGACCCCGCGCTCACTATCTGGATCTGCGGCCTGGCCAAGGAGCAGTAGAGCCAGCGGAGTCGGTTGCGGCTCGTGAAGCAATTCGGTCACCTACTCATTATTCATTACCCACCCGGGAGGTGAACCCGAAGGGCCCGAGGCAGGGAATAACGTGGCTAGGCGGATGGTTCAGAATGTCGTAGACTGATGGTGAAGACTTTCGCAATAAATTTGGTTAAATCAGGGCACGAACGTTGCTTGGCTCACCGGGCCCGGCACCAACGAAGGGGTAAACATGTCGGCTGACACGACGACCGATCAGGTCACCACTGAGCAGGTCACCACTGAGCATGTCTCTGGTGAGGGTATCGTCCTGACCGATGCTGCTGCTCTAAAAGTAAAGACCCTCCTTGACGCCGAAGGGCGCGATGACCTCTCCTTGCGGATTGCAGTGCAACCCGGGGGTTGCTCGGGCCTTCGCTACCAGCTCTTCTTTGACGACCGCAGCCTCGACGGTGATGTCGTGAAGGATTACAACGGAGTAGGCGTAGTTACCGATCGCATGAGCTCCCCATACCTTGGCGGAGCCACCATTGATTTCGTCGACACCATCGAAAAGCAAGGCTTTACGATCGACAATCCGAACGCGGGTAGTTCATGCGCCTGCGGAGACTCATTTAGCTAAAATCATTCACATGCGAGCTAAAGCCACGGTCATCTTTGATGGTGACTGTGGCTTTTGCACGTGGTGCGCGGGTAAATTAGAGCGCTGGGTCAAGCCGCCGGCGCTCATCATCCCTTGGCAGCATGCTGACCTTGATCAACTTGGGGTTTCGCAAATACAGTGCGAAATGGCGTTGCAATGGGTACCACGTGATGGCGCTCCAGCGGCAGGGGGTCGAGCCATCACGGCGCTGCTACTAGCCTCATCGCCGCCCTGGCGGGCGATAGGAGCTTTACTTTGTCTTCCCGGAATGGCGCAACTAACAGAC
>WLHM01000225.1 GCA_009702725.1 Actinomycetota bacterium
AAACCGAATGCAAATGTTCCTCATTGACTTGCCGGGCCACGGCAGCCTCGCGCGACCACATAAGCACCTCACACCCGGCATCGGCGAGCACCATGCCAAATGCGGTGCCCCAAGACCCACTACCCATGATGGCAACCCGGATCTCAGTCACGAACGCTCCTCACGGTCAAACACGTAACGCTCCTCGGGTGGGGTCTCCTGACGAATTTGCGCGAGCAGCCCGGTGAGGGCATCCATCAATCGATTCGTTGCAAGGTGCAATGTATCGGCATCCAGCGGGCGATCTAGTAAATCCGACAAGTCGATGGGTGGCCCAACCAAGATCTTCATGGTTTTACGCGGCAGGATGCGGAATTCCTTGCGATATGGGCGCATCACTTCCTGAGCCCCCCATTGCGCCATCGGAATTAATGGGCAACCGGCAGCCAGCGCGATCCGGGCGGCACCAGTTTTACCGGTCATAGGCCAAAGGTTTGGTTCGCGGGTGATGGTGCCTTCTGGATAAACCACCACACACTCACCGCAATTCACGGCTGCTATGGCATCGCGCACTGCATCGGTAGCGTTGCTGGTTTCGCGATATACCCGAATTTGCTGGGCACTCGTAATAATCGCCCCCACAATGGGGACCCGAAAAACAGACTCCTTCGCCAGGAATCTTGGCGGCCTATCGTTATCCCATAAAACATGCGCAGCTACGAGCGGGTCAAACCAGGAAATGTGATTAGTGGCAACGACCATGCCACCTTGTTGCATCGTGATGTTCTCGGTGCCCTCCCACTGCCGCTTGGTCAATAGGTTAAGCAGCGGAGTCAACAAAAATACGGTGACCCGATAGCCCCAACCCAAGGGGTCGCGGCGCGTTATATGCACCATGCCAGAGTAGTGCCCGTGAGCATCACCGGTGGGCTGATCAACGGACCAACCCAATGGGCCATTGTGCTACCAGTCAAAGCCCTGACCGGGGCTAAAACTCGGCTACTGCCCGCGGACGACCCGGCCCGCCCGGAACTGGCTTTGGCTTTCCTGCGGGACGTTCTAAGCGCACTTAGTGATTCAGAAGCCGTTGCCCAGGTCACAGTGGTGACCGACGATGCCGACGTGCAGCAAGTTGCGACCGAGGCCAATCACCTGTGGGCCCCTGAATCCCCAAACCGGGGCCTGAACGAGGCAGCGTTATTCGGGGCCTCTCTCACCCCACCAGGCTTAGGTATTGCGATCGTTGCTGGTGACCTCCCTTGCCTAACCGGTGAGGTGATGAATTTCGTGCTTCGATACGCGGGCATATACGAGCGTTCGTTCATCGCTGACACCCAAGGGATTGGCACCACCATGTTGATGTCTCACACCATCGCCGGGTGCACGCCGGCTTTTGGTACACGCTCACGCGCTCGCCATGCAGCACTCGGCTACGTAGAGATCGGACTTTCGGAGAATGCATCACAGCGCCATGACCTAGCGCGCGTGCATCGCGACGTTGACACCCAAGTAGACCTTTGGGATGCGATTCGTATTGGTGTCGGAGCAGCTACCGAATCCGCATTACAGCGAAATACCAAACAATGATTGCGGCTACTTTCCACCGCTGGCTGCCGAACGGAGTTGCGCAAGTTGCAACAGAGGAGGGCTTGCTGCTACAAGTTACCGAGCAGCAGGTAACCGAATCGGTGTTCCTTCAATTACGTGTTGGCCAGCGACTAGCTATTGCACTGTCGCCAACTGGCGCTGTGGATTCAATTCACCTGCCACAATAGATGCGCTTCCGAGCCGTCAAAAGCGAATGGCCCACCAATTTGGTGGGCCATTCGCGCGGACAATTTGCTTAGCGCTTCTTCGCAGCAGCCTTCTTAGCCGGAGCCTTCTTCGCAGCAGCCTTCTTATTTCCCGAAACTACCGCCTTGAACTCCGCGCCGGCGCGAAACTTAGGGGTCTTCGTGGCCTTGATCTGCACCGTTTCACCAGTACGTGGGTTACGGCCCAGGCGGGCCTTGCGGGCCTGAGCCTCGAAGATGCCGAAGCCGCTGAGAGCAACGCGCTCGCCGCTGGCAACAGCCTTTTTGGTCTCCTCGATGAAGGATTCAACGATGTCGGTTACGTCGCGCTTGGTGTGACCGAGTTTTGCGGCCACCGAATCAATCAAATCTGCCTTATTCACGGGAAAAACCTTCCAGGAGGATCGACGTTAGATCAAAATCGACGGATGTCGACAGGGGAAAAACTATTGCTAATTAAGGGATTACGCCATTCGACACACCGTGATGTTGGTAACCTCATGCTGGCTGAAGGCAGAAAGACGTTCAAATGGTGGTGGGGGTGATTCCCGGACGTTGCTTTTCGAAGGCTGTGATCAAATCCACCGACTGCAAAGTGATGCCAATATCGTCCAAGCCCTCCATCAGCCGCCAGCGCACATAGCCATCAACGTCGAAGTCGGCGCTTAGTTGGCCCGCACGAATCTGCTGCTTATCTAGGTCGACAGTTACCGCCGTCGAAGGGTCCGCCTCAATCAGTGACCAAAGCGCCTCAACGGTTTCCTGCGGAACCTGCGCCGTCAGCAGCCCACCTTTACCCGAGTTACCCCGGAAGATATCTGCGAATCTCGAGGAAATAACAACTTTGAACCCATAGTTCTGCAAAGCCCAAACAGCATGCTCACGTGAAGAACCAGTACCAAAATCGGGACCGGCAACCAAGATGGTGGCACCAGCGTGCTGTTGCTGATTCAGGACAAACTCGGGATCTTTACGCCAAGAAGCAAATAGCCCATCCTCAAAACCGTTGCGAGAAATCCGCTTGAGGTACTCGGCGGGGATGATCTGATCGGTATCGACATTACTTCGCCGCAGTGGCACCGCGGTACCCGTATGGGTGGTAAATGCATCCATTGCCTGCTCCTTAAACGAGGTTTGGAAGGTCAGCGGGAGCGGCCAAGGTACCGACCACCGCGGTGGCCGCTGCTACTCCCGGCGACACCAGGTGGGTGCGACCACCCGGGCCTTGACGGCCTTCGAAGTTGCGATTTGAAGTGGAGGCACTTCGCTCTCCCGGGGCTAATTTATCGGGATTCATGGCTAAACACATTGAGCAACCCGCCTCGCGCCAATCGGCGCCAGCATTTATGAACACCGAGTCCAATCCTTCGGCTTCAGCCTGCAGTTTGACGCGCACCGAACCCGGCACAATTAACATTCGCACCGAGTCGGCCACCTGCCGCCCACGCAACACCTCGGCAACAACTCGAAGATCTTCGATGCGACCGTTGGTGCAAGAGCCGACAAAAACAGTATCCACCGCAATTTCACGAAGTGGCGTTCTAGGCACTAAGTCCATGTATTCGAGTGCTCGCTCGATGGCACCGCGCTCTACTTCGTCGAGCGCATCATCGGGTGAGGGCACCGAAGCTGAAAGTGGTAGGCCTTGGCCCGGGTTCGTGCCCCAAGT
>WLHM01000226.1 GCA_009702725.1 Actinomycetota bacterium
CCACCAGCTTGCCTTCGCTCGGGTCTTTAACTCCTGCGCAACAACTTCAGCCCATCTCGATATCGTCGCTGGGCTCCTCGACGGCAGCATCATCTGGAGCGGGCTAAAAATCGACACCGACCTGCGCTGGTCACTGCTCCAGCGTTTGGTGGTAACCGGCCGACTGGCCGAGGAGGCGATCGAAGCCGAGCTAAGAAATGATGATACGGCAACCGGACGCCGCCAAGCCGCGGTGGCTTTCGCCGCTCGGCCGACAATGGTGGCAAAGGAACTTGCGTGGGCCGACATAATTGAGCGCACCGAACTACCAAATGCCATTCTCGAGGCCACCATTGGCGGGTTCGTGCAGCCTGATCAAGTTGAGCTACTTGTTGATTACCGCAGCAAGTACTTCGCGGCTTTGCCACAGGTTTGGGCCAAACGCACCATGGAAACCTCGCAGAGCATCACCATGGGCCTGTACCCGGCGTTCCTTGTTGATGAAGAAACTTTGGCGCAGACCGATGCCTTCTTGACCGGGGAACTCAACTCGGCGCTTCGACGCTTGGTTGGTGAAGGCCGCGATGGGATTGAGCGGGCACTGCGGGCCCGGGCTGCCGACACCAGCAAATAATCAAAGCGAGTTCCAAGCCAGAACGAGAGTGCTGCTAAGTGGGCGGGTTAGGCCGGGTCGTTGAGGTGCAGCACCTTGGGTGCCCGCGCATGCTCGGCGAGCAACACTAGGCCGTCTCGGATACCGCCAGCAAGGTCGTCAGCTTGGAATGAGGAACGCATAGTGAATGCCCCGAGTTCACATGAACGATCATCAAGCAGCTTTGCCGCGGTGGTACCGGTGACTATTTCAATCACCCGACGGCTGGGATCAACCGCGACCAGCACCGCAGTTTCAGGATCGGTCAACCTCGCATGTGCGGCGATGGCTGACTCGCGCTCATTTGGTAGGTCGCCCACATAGGCACTGAAGCACAGCCCGGAAATCTCACGAGCCAGATCGAGTGCGCGCTGCACCTTTTCGCGTTCGCGAAGGGTGATCGCATTACCACCGGTCACTTGCACCACCCCCTACCAATGACTTCGAAACCATGTCAATTGCATCAGGCACCCGTGAAGGGTCGGGGGCAGTTGTCGCACTCGAAATGAAAAGTGCTCCACCGGGCAGTTCGGTCTCTTCGATACTAGTTCGGCGCATCCAGCTGCCAGCTGAAACGGCTACCGCCAAGAATGCGGCGAGCGTTAATGGGATCCCGGCGAACAACAAGATGGCTTGTAATGGACTCACAGCATTAAGCCTAGACGCTCGCTATTTCGCTGCTCCCCCCGGACGGCACCAACCAGTCTCACCATCAACTCGGGCTTTGCGAACAAGTCTTCGAGTGCCACCACGGCACCAGCGCTATCGGTCATTGGCACCCGCCAATTCGGGTATTCCTGGTCGGTACCCGGCTGATTTTGGGCCCGGCGATCACCAAAGACGTCGGGCAGCGCCACCCCAATAAGTCGGGCCGGGCTGGCAGCCACGGCTCGATGCAACGCGATTACGAACTCCTCCATCCCGGCATCGGTGGCTAGGTTGACTTCAGGTGGCATGAACCCATTGTCAATAAGTAACTTCGCCCATGACTCGCGCTCACGCGCCGAGGCGGCCCGTTCATCCTCGACCGGGTGGGTTAGCAACCCGAGCTCGGCGCGAATGCGCACATGCTCATCCCGCAAAAAACCAGCTGTCGGGGGGAGGTCATGAACCGAGACACTTGCTAGCACCTCGTGACGCCACTCGCTCGGGGGCTTCGCGTTACCAGCCGAATCAGCTTCGAACCACAAAATGCTGGTGCCCACAATTCCACGATCAGCGAGCACCTCCTGCACCCAACCTTCAACGGTGCCAAGATCCTCCCCGACCACAAGAGCGCCGGCTCGTTGGGCTTCTAGGCACAAAATCCCCAACATCGCATCGTGATCGAGTTTCACGAATGTGCCGGCATTCGCCGGCATCCCTGCCGGCACTAACCAAAGCCGAAAGAGTCCGAGCACATGATCGATCCGCAGGCCACCTGCATGCCGCAGCACCGTTCGCAACATATCTCGATACGGCACGAAAGCAGCCTCGGCCAGTGCCGCCGGGTGCCACGGTGGTTGCGACCAGTCTTGACCAACCTGGTTATACATGTCCGGTGGTGCACCAACACTTACCCCGCGTGCTAACACCTCCTGCATTGACCATGCATCCGCGCCTTCAGGATGCACCCCGACCGCAAGATCTTGAAGTAAACCAATTGCCATCCCCGCGGCCTTAGCGGCTAGTTGAGTTCGTGCAAGTTGCTGATCCATCTGCCATTGCAGCCAACAGTGAAAGTCAATGAGTTCGGCATGGGCCGCGCAAAACTCTGCGACCTCTTCGGTGCCGGGACGCCCGAACCCACTTGGCCAGTTATCAGCCTCGCTACCCAAGGTGTCACTTATCGCGCACCAAGTGGCGAAATCCCGCAAGCCCCTGCCCTCAAGGGCGCGGTAGTCGGAGAACTCGGCGAGCCGCTCACTCGATAACCCGAGTGAAAAAATGGCTTCAAGTGCCACCCGTTTAGCAGCCCAGACCGCATCACGGTCAAGAAATTCGCCCGAAGTATTTCGCCTTTGCATTGTCTGTGCCAACTGCACTAGCCGCTCGCGCACCGGAGGCGCTAACTCCTCAAACTCGCCAACATTCTCGACGTGTAAATAAATCGGATTCGTAAACCGCCGAGTTACCGGTAGGTAGGGCGATGGCGTCATCGGCGGCCGCGGTGAGCCCGCGTGTAATGGGTTGACCAATAAGAATCCGGCACCAAGCTCATTGCTGCTCCATGCGGCGAGAGCTTCGCAATCAGCTAGATCCCCAAGCCCCCACGAACCTCTTGACCGCGTTGCGTATAGCTGGGTCATAAAACCCCATTGGCGCTCACCGGTGACCGCAGCTACATGAAGCCGCTGTGGAGTCATGACCAGCGGCATCGTCGCGACCTCATCAACAGTGCTGGCTGTTGCGCTGTGCCACCCAAGGGGTAGGTCGGGTGGTACGGCAAAACTCGCCTCCCCGACGAAGCGGTCACCCAGAGCAACGGGTTCGACATACCAATCCAGTTGCTCAAGATCTACCCGCTCACCATTTTCAAGATCGACATGCACACGTACTGGCTGCCCGTGGGTAACGTGCACCCATAACCGGCGCTGCTCCCCTTGGCGGCCGATGAAGACGGGAGGGAGCATGCGGCGCCAATTACTCAGCCGCGCTTCTTCGAGGCCGCGCTCAATCGCATCATCACCGGTGAGTTCAACTCCAAGTGCCGCAAGTACCGCCTCAACGGTGGTAGCACTCACCCCAACATGTGAACCGGCTTGATCCCAGTACTCAATCGCTACCCCATGTGCTGCCGCCAAGTTAGCGAGGCCTTCGCCGACCG
>WLHM01000227.1 GCA_009702725.1 Actinomycetota bacterium
CAGTCGGTCAGTACGGCTGACCCGCCAAGGCCGGTGCTGTGGATCAAGGTGACGTCGGCACCTAACTGCCGGGCAACCAAGGCAGCTTCATAACCACCTGGCCCGCCGCCGATTATTGCAACTGACGTCATATACGAAGTGTTCCTTATCGCCTTCCGTGCTTTTGCAGCTGCCCCCTGGCTTCACCGGTGCCCGAGCCAGCAATTGGGAGCCCTCTGATTAAAAAAGCTAGTTAGAGCGACAAGCCGTCGGTAAGTTGTTTGATTAGTGCGGACTCAACGCCGATTTTTGAGTCGTAAAAAGACAATTTGTAGGCGAGGCTAAACTCGCCTTGATCACTCGCGACGTTCACCTGACGCATGATGTTATCCCCGGAGATCTCGCAGGGACCAAAACTGTAACCCTTGTTCTCGATCAGCATGCCGTAATCTGCTTGGATGATTTCGGTGAACTGCGCAAGTGGGATGGTAAATCGGAAGTTCGCCGAGGCGTACGAGTAAGCCAATTCCCAATTACGTGCTGCAAGTGCGTCTATCTGCGCCGACAGGTGTTTGGTTATCGCTGCTTCCTGGTTAGCGGTGCAAGGGCCATCAGCAAGGGGCTCGAATGCAGACGATTGGGCGCAGGCGGTGAGTAACGCCAGGGCAAGAACCGGGGCGACGAGTAATTTCAGCGGTCGGGCCAAGTTATTCACCGTTCCAAAGTCACGATTAGGCACGAAGTTACGTTCATGTCCGTAACATACTTTTGGTCAGGATAATCGGCAATTCGAAGTCACGAATTTACGACCTCAGCTGGTTGGCAATTAGTTGACGGTCAGTCCGCGATCTCGCATAGGACGGTGCCGGTTGGCACCGTCGTGCCAGCGACGGCGGTGAGACCGGTTACGGTGCCGGCTTTATGCGCGGTGAGCGGTTGCTCCATCTTCATGGCTTCAAGTACGACGATGAGATCACCGGGTCCGACCTGTTGGCCTTCTGTAACCTCAACTTTGACGATGGTGCCCTGCATGGGTGCGGTAACCGAATCACCCGAGGCGGCGGCCGCTGATTTCTTGGCGCTGCGCTTCTTAGGGCCGGACGCGCCTTTGGCGCCTTGGAAACCCGCGGGCAGGCTCACTTCGACCCGCTTACCATTGACCTCGACTACTACGGTTTCGCGGGCCCCGGCTTCGTCATCATTACTGGCCCCGCCCGTATAGGCCGGGATTTTATTGTCGAACTCTGATTCGATCCAGCGGGTGTGAACCGAGAAGGTTTGATTCGGATCGGCGGGCGCGAATGCTTCATCGCGCACGACCTCTCGATGGAAAGTTAGTGCGGTAGCGATACCGTCGATCTGGAATTCATCGAGGGCACGGCGGGCGCGCTGCAAAGCTTCGGCGCGATCGGCACCGGTAATAATTAGTTTGCCAAGCAGCGAATCGAAGTTGCCGCCGATCACATCGCCAGCCTGAAAGCCAGAATCCATGCGGACCCCGGGGCCGCTCGGAGGGTTCCAGACAGCGAGTACTCCGGGTGCGGGCAAGAAGCCGCGGCCTGGATCCTCACCGTTTATGCGGAACTCAATTGAGTGGCCCGTGATAATTGGATCCACTTCTTCAATGATGCCGCCATCGGCGATGCGGAATTGTTCACGCACGAGGTCGATGCCCGTGACCTGCTCGGATACCGGATGTTCAACCTGAAGGCGGGTGTTCACTTCGAGGAATGAAATCGTGCCATCAGTACCAATGAGGAACTCACAGGTGCCGGCATTGGTGTAGCCGGCTTCCTTGATGATGGCTTTAGATGATCGGTACAACTCATCATGCTGCGCTTGGGTCAAGAACGGGGCCGGCGCTTCTTCAACTAACTTTTGGTGGCGCCGCTGAAGTGAGCAATCGCGGGTGGAGACCACAATTACGTGGCCGTGTTGGTCGGCGAGGATTTGTGTCTCGACGTGCCGCGGGTTATCTAGGTAGCGTTCAACGAAACATTCACCCCGGCCAAATGCAGCAATTGCTTCGCGAACTGCGGATTCAAACAGTTCAGGGATTTCTTCGATAGTGCGGGCGACTTTCATGCCCCGGCCACCGCCACCAAAAGCCGCTTTAATTGCGATCGGTAGCCCGAACTCCTTCGCAAAGGCCACGATCTCGCTGGCATCTTTGACCGGATCAGCGGTGCCCGGTACCTGCGGGGCACCGGCACGCTGGGCGATATGCCGGGCACTTACTTTGTCGCCGAGGGAGCGTATGGCTGCCGGTGGCGGGCCGATCCAGGTCAGGCCGGCGTCAACTACTGCCTGAGCGAAATCGGCATTCTCGGAAAGAAAACCATAACCGGGATGGATAGCGTCGGCACCGGATTGCTTGGCAGCAGCAAGGATCTTGTCGATCACCAAGTAGCTCTCAGCGGCGGTACTGCCGCCCAGGGCAAATGCCTTGTCGGCTAGGCGCACATGCAGGGCGTCGCGGTCAGGATCTGCGTACACCGCGACCGACTCAAGCCCGGCGTCGCGGCAGGCTCGGATAACTCGGATGGCAATCTCGCCGCGGTTAGCGATCAATACGGTGCGCACTTGTTACTACCTTTCATGTGGTGATCGAAGAATAGCCACTTGTTTCACTTGCTGGTCCACAGGTCGGTCCAGTTGATGCCCAATTTGTGCAGGAGCAGGCGCATGGTTGGCAGCGAGATGCCGAGGACATTGCTCGGATCACCTTGTATTTCAGTGATAAACGGGGCACTTCGGCCATCGAGGGTAAATGCTCCAGCCACCTGCAATGGCTCACCGGTAGCGACGTAGTCGGAGATTTCGGCCGAACTCAGTTGGGCGAAAGTGATTTTGGTGGTGGTGGTGGCACCGGCGGAGAGATCTCCGTAAGTGACCCAATGCCCGGTGTGTAGTAAGCCGGTTTGCCCAGACATGGCGGTAATCCGCTCAGTGGCGACCGACGGGGTTAGTGGTTTTCCGTACCCGGTTCCGGCCAATTCAAAAATCGAGTCACAACCAATGACCACGGTGTCCTCGTCAATGTCTAATCGAGAGATAACCTCGTCGGCCTTGGCCTTGGCTAAGGCAAGGGCCAAATCGGTCGGGGGGATGGCCCCCAGTTCGCGGGTCATAGCCTCCTCGTCGACGTTGCTGACCTCGATGATCGGCTCGATGCCGGCCGCTAGGAGAACGTTCTTTCGGGCCGGAGATGCAGATGCGAGAAGCAGGCGGATGGGCGTCACCTTGGCATCGCGGATGCGCGCCAAGCACCGGGACCGGCCCCTATTGATGGCCTTGTTAGTCGTGCCGTGTTCGCCCACAGGCTCACGGGCTCGGCTTTGGTTGGCCTCGCTGCAGATCGTGCCGCTAATACAGCAACGATTACCCCTATTTCCTCGTCAGTGGGCATGCCAGCGACGACGCGTATATCTGAAGCGAAGGATGGGTTCACAGCG
>WLHM01000228.1 GCA_009702725.1 Actinomycetota bacterium
CCCAATGGCCGTCTTCTTCGTTTCTAATTCGGGCACCGCAATGTCACGGCCCGGCTATTCTCATCCTTATTCTCTTTACCGTTCCCGCGTCGCAGCGCTCGGGCGCGCACTTGCACCTCGTAGAGCGCTCGGTGTGGACAACTCCTCGCTGGGTTGAATCCCCCAGTGATTGGAATCAGCGAAGTTGATATCGAAGAGCGTTGGCGCCTTGGCCCTTCCAGGGTTGCTACTGACTGCGGGGCTACTCGGTTTGGCTACGACTCCTGCAAGTGCAGATTCGCTAACAACCACCATCTCTGGTTTCGGTGGCCCGTTTGATGTTGCGGTGAATCCGGATGGCAAGTTCGCCTACGTCCTCAACCATTCCGGATATCAAACTCGGCATGGAACACGCCGGAACACATCAAGGTGTCAACCAAACTCTGGGTAGACCGCAACTAGGAAATTCCAGCTAGCTGATTGTTGTCGCAAAACATCACCAACCAATAAATCGCGTCATGATCAATTACACCTATTCTGCGACAACACCAACCCTTGGGCACTAGGTTGAATAAATGAATTCAGCAGCGGGTCTGTCCGTCTCAAGCACAAAGAGAATTGGCTTGATCGCCGCTGTCAGCATCGGAGTTGGCGGCATGATCGGCGCCGGTATCTTCTCGATCCTCGGCGTGGTCGCAAGTATCTCTGGCGCCGCAATGTGGATCTCGTTCCTTCTCGGCGGGATCGTAGCTTCGTTTTCTGCCTACTCCTACGTCAAGCTGGGTCAAACCTTTCCCAGCGTTGGCGGCGCTGTCACCTTCATGGTCAAAGGATGGGGTGACAACAAGAAGGCAGGCACGTTTAACGTGTTCCAGTACTTGGCCTACGTCATCGCAATTGCGCTGTACGCCACCGGCTTCGCCGCCTACGCACAGGGCTTCTGGGACATTCCTACCCAGTTCTTTGCGATTGGCGTCATCCTCGTATTCACCCTCATCAACTTCGTTGGCAGTCGGTTGATGGGACGCGCAGAGTCGGCAATCGTCATTACCAAAGTTGCGATCCTCATCGTCTTCATCGTTGCGGCCGTCGTCACGTTCACACCGCAGAGCAGCGATAACCTCTCGCCAGCGAATTGGAGTGGCCCCACCGCGATGATCGTGGGAGCAGGTGTCCTCTTCGTGGGTTACGAGGGTTTTGGTCTGATCACAAATGCCGCGGCCAACATGGCTAAGCCCATCAAAGAGATCCCACGCGCAATCTGGATCAGTCTTGGCATCGTGGTGGCGATCTATCTGGCGGTTTCTATCGGGGTCGTCGGCCAAGTGCCACTGTCCGAGTTGAAGACCCTGGGTGATTCCGCCCTCGCCGTCGCTGCGGAACCGGCGCTGGGCCATTTCGGATTTGTGCTTATCTCGATCGCAGCACTGCTGTCAACGGCCTCAGCTGTCAACGCAACATTGTTTGGATCTGCCAACGTCGCCTACCAGATCGCGAAGAATGGTGGGTTGCCCCCCGCATTCGACAAGCAGCTCTGGGGTAAGGATGCAGAGGGTCTCTTCATCACCGCAGCTCTTGTGATCTTCTTCGTGTTGGTGTTCCCCCTCAGCGCCGTGGCATCGATGGGCTCAGCCGGCTTCCTGCTCGTATATGCGGCCGTGAACGTCGGTCATTTGCGGATCCGATCCCAGACCGGCGCCAAGGCGTGGCCGATATACTCCGCAATCGTTCTCTGCTTGGTTCTTTTCGTCTTCTTGTTCGGCTACATGGTAATGGAACAACGTCTATCAGCCATCGCAATGGTGGTCACGTTCCTACTCTCTTGGCTCATTGAAACGTGGTGGCGCGGCCGCACCCACAGATCATTCAAACAACTGCTTGACGAAGTGGAACACCGACCAAAAGCAGTCTCCGGATCGTAGGTGTTGATCGACGAAAGACCATCAACACCTACGCGAAATCTGCCTAAGAATGTGATCGCTGGCGCTGCCGCTGCACCAATTGCGGACTAGAGTCCACCCACACAAACGCCAACGTTGACATGGATCCAGTAGGGGGCATATTGCTCAAAGACTTCGGCTAAACTATGGACGCTTGGATCCACCTTCATATCGGTTCCATGCGGGTTCTAACTAGGAAGCCAAGGATCAACTGAGGAGCGAGAAATGCCAACAAACCTGCTGCCCATCAACGGCATCAAGCTATACGTCGATGACACCGGTGAGACCGACCTGCCCGTGGTGCTGTGCCTCCACTCGCTGTTCCTCGACTCACGGATGTTCGATGGATTCGTCGAGCGGGCTCGCGGCAAGTACCGGGTCGTGCGTCCCGAGTTCCGTGGCCAGGGTCGCAGCGATGGCCGTGAAGGCGTCGAGATAATCACCATGGACCAAGATGCCGATGACATGTTCGCGGTAATCGATTTTCTGGGCCTTGATAACGTCAACCTCCTCGCCCAGTCGATGGGCGGTGACGTTGCCGCTCGATTGGCGGGCCGTCGTCCGCAACTCTTCCGTAGCCTCGTCATGGCGGGATCGTCGTGCCGTTCGGAGCCAGACGAGCAGCGGGATCGCTTCTTGGACTGGATCGGTAAGGCTGGCGACCAGGGATTCATCAACGACTCGCTCCAAGAGACAGTCGAGGTGATGTTCGGAACCACAAGTCGCACCACAACCGATCCCGAGCGCAAGGCGGCTGTCGCCATGTGGACCGATCGCATCACTGCGGTCCCACGAAGCCTCTACCCGGCGATGAAGGGCGTGATCCTTCGGGAAAACGTCCTCGACCTACTCCCCAACGTAACTTGCCCGGCTCTCATCATCTCTGGTGAAGAGGACACCGCCCGCCCGCCTTCGTGGGGTAAGGAAGTCGCCGACGGCATACCGAATTCCGAGATTCTGTTGCTTGAGAAGGTCGGGCACAGCCCAACACTCGAGGTCCCCGACTTGGTCTACCCGATCATTCTCGACTTCTACGACAAGCACAACAGCTAGCTACTTCGTCAAAGTGCCGGCCGTGCTCACACGGCCGGCACTTTGGTGTTCGTGTCCGATGGAGGTGGCCGGCCAACAGAGCCTAGGTCGTCAGGCCGCGAACGTCCACGGCTAGCAGGTATCCGCGTACGAGACTCGCGACCCCGACAGTGGGGAGTCGAGCCACCACCCAGACGGACTCGAGGCCAGGTACGAAGTGCTCAACGGCGCGACGAATCAACCGCGTATCGGCGCCTGGTCCGGCAGCCTCGTCAGGTCAGTGATGCACTCACTGTCCTGCTCGAAAGCGGCCGCGAATAACAGCGCGACCTTGTCGGGAAAGCGCCGGCGTTGTGCCTTCACCCTGGCAGCCAGGGCGTAGTTTTCGGGGCTAGTTGAGCGTGTAGGTCATGGTCGACTTCCAACTCTTTCTATCAGCTAGGAGTTCCAAATTCATTGTTCCCCGGGCTCCCGCA
>WLHM01000229.1 GCA_009702725.1 Actinomycetota bacterium
CCTAGTTTCTAGGAGTGTGGGGTCAGGCGCGGCAGGTTAGGAAAACCTGCCGCGCCTGATGGTCACTTATTTGGCGAGCTGGTCTGCGATCTCCGCCGGCACATCCTCCTGCAGTGATTCTTTCCACCCTGCAGCCAGGTTGTCCTTTCTTACTGCGATCAGGTCTACCGTTACGAACGGCGGCGCCTCTTTGCCCAGTGCCTTGTATCCGGCAAGCTTGGCCAAAGTTTGACCAATCTGGTAGGGCTTATCTACGACCGTCCCGTAGAGGAGGCCGCCTTTGGCCATTTCGAGGTCATTGTTTGCCCCGAGGTCGTATGTCACAACTTTTACGTCGTTGCGCCCTGCTGCCCGAGCTGCCTCAAGCACGGACTCAGCTGCTGTATCCCAAGCCACATAGATTCCCTTTAGGTTCGGGTTTTGGCTAAGCATTGCACTTGCGATATCGCCAGTGCCTGACTCTTCCGCGTAGCCTTGCCGGGCAACAATTTTCAGGCATGGGTATTGCTGCACGATTGCAGCCTCGAAAGCATGATCACGATTGTTTGTGACGTAGAAGTCAGCATCGTGGTAAATGATTCCGATTTCGCCGTCACCGCCCATCGCATCATTCATGAGGCCAGCGGCAGCTTTGCCCATCCCAAACTGATCTCCAGTTGTGATTGCCACATACTCTTTGCCAGCGGTGAAACCCTCAACTCCGTTGTCTGCGAAGACGATTGTCTTGCCCTTATCTGCAGCGGCCTTTAGGGCTTGGGAGATCACAGCTGGGTCTACGGGGAGGGTGAGAATGATGTCTGGGTCCTGCGCCATGGAGGATTCGATGTCGTTCGTTTGTTTCGCGGCGTCGAATTCAGCGCTTGTGACGCTGCCAACTTCGACTCCCATGGAAGCAAACTGATCGGATGCGCCTTGTGTCATGGCTTCGTACCAAGGGCCAGAGCCCGCCCAGGGCAGAACCGCTGTCAGGCCCTTGGCTTTTATAGCGGCTAGTTCTTCGTCAGAGAGCGTTATCTCTGAGGCGTTGGTGGCGCTTTCACCATTTGGGCCGATAGTTGCAGCAGTTAGATCAAATGATGCTGCGCCTGGATCGGCTGCTGGGTCAGCACCGTCAGTGGTGCATGCGGATGTGGCTGCAGCACTCGCCTGTGGCTGCGCCGACGATGCTGTTTCGCTGGTACTTGAAGAACCGCAGGCTGCAAGGCCGAAGCTGGCGGCAAGTGCCAAGCTGAGCAGCAGCGGCGTTGATTTACGCGTTTTCATCTGGCCTCCTAGAGCATTACAGGATTAGTAATGAAACTTTACTAACTAATTGGCCCATGTCAATACCTTGGGGAAATCTGGGCTTCAAGTGCCTCGTATGCCTGCCAAAAGGACCCGATTTCAAAGTAGGCGCCGGGGCTACCAACATTTGCCTGGACCCAACGTTCTGCGGCTCACTCAAACACAACTACCTTGCATTTGGCTGGTGAAGGTGCGGACATCAGAGCGAGTGGCAAATGCTGGCTAGCGGAAAACAAGTTGAAGGTTTAAGGATTTGCCAGCCACTTCGTGGCATAGTTGCGCCTTGATTAGGACACTTCAAAAACCTACGTTAGGGCAGACATGAGCGAGAGCGATCAGACACCAGCAACCCCGCCCCCCGGGTCAATGCCGCCAGGATCAACACCCGCAGTACCGACACCCGCAGCGTCCATGCCGCCAGCGCCGACACCCGCAGCATCGACACCCTCAGCATCGATGCCTCCGGGTATGGGAATGCAAACAGCCAGCGGCAATAGGAACGGGCTCGGTATCGCCGCCCTAGTTCTTGGCATTGTCGGCCTGGTCGGTGGATTCATCATCCCGTTCTCCGGACTTGGATCCATCCTTGCCATCATCTTCGGGGCCATCGGCCTCAAGCGGGTCAAGCGCGGTGAGGCAAACAACAGGGGCATGGCGCTTTGGGGCATGTGGCTCGGTATCGCCGGTGTTGCCCTCGGCTTCATCGTGGTCGTCGTTATCGGCGTCTTGATGGCGGCGAGTAACTAAGACCAACCGCGTGGCCCTGTTAACCTTTTGGGAAGCAGGGCAAAGTACCTAACCTTGGAGGGGTTTCGGAGTCATGAATCGACTACTAATGGTTATGACCGCAGCGGCCTTAATGCTGGGATCGACAGCCTTGCCCGCAGCGGCTGCTGAGGAAAAGGCGAAGACGCCGGTGCTTGCGGTTTGCTTAGGCACCTCGGCGAACGCCGGCACGCTGGGCACTTTCACAAATCGCCCGGTTTCGAAACCGGCAGCACTCATAGTGGATTGCCCGCAAGGCGGCGATGATGACCCACGTGGCATTTCGTCCGACACGATCATGACGGATATAACCTGGTCGAAGTGGGGCGCCAAGAGTGCAAGTGGCTCTGGCACACTTAATGTGCCGGGGATGAAGTGCACCTACACCTCTCCGCAAAATGGCACGCCTAGCGAAGTAGCGACAATGTGCTCCACGTGTGGGGAAATCTGCAATGTGCAGATAACCACCCCGTATCCGGTGGCAGTTCAAGTCTCCAAACCGGTGGCCTACAAGAAACAGAAGACCTTCACCAAGATCGCCGTCACCTACACCACCGCGGGCCCAAGCGGCAAGACAGCGCAGACTTTCACGCCACCGCGACGGGCTAGTGAATAAGCGCACTAATAGCGCCAAGGCCGGTGATGATCAGCTCGCGTTGCGAGTAAAACGCAGCAACAAGATAGTTCTCCGGCTGATTACTTACCAACCGATAACTCGATGCGCTGCCTTGATCAACGCTTTATCAAGGGTCGCAATGGGACAGCCGCCGCCTAGCGCAATGGCAAGGTAGCTCGCATTGTAAGCACTAAGTGAGTGCTCATGGCTAAGAGCAAGGATGAGCGCGGGATCGCCTTCGTCGGCTATGTAAGGAGTGAAGAGCCGAATTTCATTTGCACAGGCTGTGGCCTCCGCGAGGGGCACGATGGCAGGAGGCATCAAGCACGAACGAATCTTTCACATGCGTCCCTCGGCAATCATCGCCCCGATTTCACTTGGGGTTGGGTTCCACCCCCGGGCCCGGATCTGGGCCGAGCGCGCGTCGATGCGCTCCCAGAAACCAGGTGGCAATTGGCCCTGGTCATCACTTGAATCCATGGGGATGAACTTACCAACCGCGCGGCCACGGTTAGTGGTGGTGGCGGGCGCCTTTGCTCAGTTGGCAACCACTCGGTTCGGTCACATTTATGGGCTGCTGGCGTGTGCTGTGCTGATGGGCCCGGTAATCAGGTGAGAATGGAGTTTCACGTTCAAATAACTCGAAGGGTTTTCCATGCGTAGCAACATGAAGTTCGCAGCACTTGCCGGGGCCGCAGCCCTGGCGATCGCGGGCCTGAGCGCCTGCTCATCAGGTGGCACCGCAACTGAGGCAACCGCA
>WLHM01000023.1 GCA_009702725.1 Actinomycetota bacterium
AGGAACTGCGGGCTGAGCGCTCGAAGTCCTCGAACGACTAATGACCCGATCACCGACACCAGCACAACTACACTAAAAAGACTCGCGCCAATGGCATTCACGATGATCACCGAGTCAGCAATACCTCGGGTGCCCTTCGTGGCCCAGGCCGCGATGCCGGAAGCGATCAACTGAAGTGGCAGATAGATAACCACGAGGAGGATAGGTACCGGGATATCACTCGTCAAAAATAGTGCCGCGACAAGCAGGGCGGGTATTACAACCGCCAAGGACACCGAAACTGTGAACCGGGCTGGCTTCTTGCGCCACGGCCGCCCCGATTTTTGCTGCTGGAGTTGCTCCAAAGCCGCCTCGTCAAAACTAATGGTGCTCACTTCTGCAACCGTCCCGTTCGACTGACGATCAGGTTGGCGATCATATTTACGGCCAACGTCATGATGAAAAGGAAGAAACCCGCAGCCAAAAGTAACTGCAGTTCCGAAGGACCCGAGACTTCACCGAAGCGACTAACGATGAGAGTTGCCACCGAACCGCCACCTGATTCAATTATTTTGTCCCAGTTGGTCTCGTATACGAGTTTTAGTACGAAGAAGACTGCGATCGTCTCACCAAGTGCGCGGCCGAGGCCGAGCATGATGCCGCCTACGACCCCACCGCGGCCATATGGCAGGGCCACGTAACGCAGCATTGTCCAAAGCGAGCAACCCAGGGCTTCTGATGCGTTGATTAGGTCTGGCGGTGTGCGGCTTAAAACCTCGCGGGTCACCGCGGTGATTATCGGAATCATCATGATCGCCAACACGAATCCGGCGATGAAGGGCGTTCCTAGAAAGTTGCCGGAAGTGTTTTCGAAGATCGGGATCCAGCCAAGGTACTTATTGAGGAGTACCTGCCACTCCTCAGCGGTTGGATTGAGAATGTAGAAAGCCCATAGCCCCAAAATCACCGAGGGGATTGCTGCCATCAAGTCAATAAGGTTAGTGAGGATCTTGGAAAGCCGTGGTGGCGAGATAAACACCATGAAAATGGCTAGCAGGATGGACGCCGGCACGGCGATCACTAAGCCGACAAATGCCAGTAACACCGACCCGTAAAGCATCCCGAAGATACCCACGGTAGGTGGATTGGTATTAATGTCCCAGCCAGTGGTCGTAATGAACGACAATCCTTGGCTCTGGAAAGCAGGGATTGCCTGGAAGCCAAGGAAAAGGGCAATGCCAGCTAGTACCGCCAGGGAGGTGAATGCAGCACCCGCGACAGTCCTAGTGAAAACTCGGTCACCGCGATGTGAAGTAGCCGCCGACTGAAGGTCGCGCCTTCCCATCTGAGACACATCAGCCATGGACACAGTCTCGTCATCCGACGTTTCAGAATCCCCCGCAATTGGAAACGGGGACTTAAACAGATTATGAACGAATGGTGAACAGGCCTTACTCGGACATCCCGTGCGGCAAGACGTGCGGGTGCCCGTCAGTGGATTTGGCCAAATCTGCCTCAGGCAAGATCTCCGCTTCAACGTCCTTGGCGTGAATGGTGTGAATCATGGCCCAAATTGCCCAAGCGGCAAAAGCCACTACCACCAGGCCGACCGACAAGAAGGCAAAGAAGGTGGGAAGCAAGGTCAATTTCAACATTATGAAGGCCACTGTGGCTGCTGCTGGGATCGTAACCACCCAGGCGATCACCATCCGGCCGACTACCCGCCAGCGGGCACCCATACCTGACCCCACACCTGCGCCCACGATGGACGTCGCGGCCGCATGGGTGGTCGAAATTGGCATACCGAGTGCAGTGGCGCCAAACATCGCTGTCGCGGCACCAATGTTGGCGGCGGCACCAGAGTTGGCGTGCAAGAGCGTGATTTTCAAGCCCATAGTCTCGATGATCTTCCAGCCCCCCCAAAGAGTGCCGATCGCGATCGCGCCGTACGCCGAAAGGGCTACCCACTCAGGCACCACCACGGTGGAGCCATCTTCTGCCATGGTGGTGTATCCAGCGCCCAGCAGCAGGGCGGCAATAACCCCCATGGTTTTTTGGGCATCATTCGCCCCGTGGCCAAAGGACACGGCAGCGGCAGTAATCAACTGAAGACCTTTGAAAAGAGGTGCATTATCGCGCAGTTTGAATGCACGCTGAAGGCCGCGCACTAAGAACATTGCTAAGAAAGCTATTGAGAAGGCCACCGCGGGAGAAGCGATTATTCCAATCGCGGCCTTCTGGACACTCTCCCACGAAATTGCAGCTAGGCCACCGGCCGCGATACCGGCGCCGACCAAGCCGCCGATAATGGCGTGGCTTGATGAGGACGGTAAGCCAAAACGCCAAGTTAGGTAGTTCCAGGCGATTGCCGCAAATAATGCGGCGAACACCACTGAGACACCGGCGTAATCTGATTTGACCGTTTTCGCGATGGTGTTTGCAACCGCGGTTCCCACCACGAAGTAGGCCAAGAAATTGAATACGGCTGAAAAGGTTGGTGCCCACTTGGCGGGCAGTGCCCGAGTTGCCACGACTGTAGCCACCGAGTTGGCTGCGTCATGAAATCCATTGGTGAAATCGAAGATAAAAGCAACCACAATGACGGCGATAACACTGATGAGCACTATGTCCACGGTTGTGGTTCTCCTCAAGGGATTTCTGGATGTCCCCTTGGTTAAATTATGGTCTCGTTTTCGCCTGCTTGTTGAGTAACGATCTGTACACGACAATAAGACTGGGTTAACAGGAGATGAACAGGATCCACTAATCCGCTGAGCGGATTAGTGCTGGTGGCCAGCCATCTGGTCAAGGGCATGGAGCAGGGTCGGCGCAACGGCCTCAACCGCATCACGTGCACCACCGGCTTACCCCGGAGCATTAATTATTAAGGTCTTTCCGGCCATGCCGGCTAAACCTCGAGATAAAACCGCATTGGCCACGCCGCCGCCAATACCTTGCGCCCGGATAGCTTCGGGAAGCCCGTGGATTTCGCGATCCAAAAGCGGGCGGGTCTGCTCAGGGGTGTGATCAGTTGGGCTGAGACCCGTGCCTCCTGTGGTCATAATCAAATCGAATTCCGAGTCGATACCCGACCGCAGGGCAACACCCACCGGGTCACCATCAGCAACCACGATTGGCCCCGTCACATCAATTCCGAGAGCGCTAAGACCTGCAACAAGTATCGGGCCCGATGTGTCAGTCCAGATACCTGCTGCTGTTCGCGTAGATACCGTAATGACGAGGGCTCGGTAACTCACTGGCCGCGCACCCAATGCCCCGAGCGGCCCCCGAGCTTTTCGAGAAGCTCGATATCGGAAATCGACGCTCGCCGATCCACGCCTTTGACCATGTCGATAAGTGCGAGGGCCGCCACCGCTACCCCGGTCAAGGCTTCCATCTCGACTCCGGTGCGATCGGCCGTGCGTACAGTGACCGTGATTTCGACACCGCCTTCAGCCACCACTAAATCCACCTCAACCGCGTGGATGGCAAGCGGGTGGCAAAGCGGAATGAGATCCGAGGTGCGCTTAGCACCTTGGATGCCCGCGATTCGAGCGACCGCTAGTGCGTCACCTTTTGGCACACCGGAGCCACGAAGCATGCCCACCACTTCAGCGGAGAGTAAAACCTTTCCATGCGCGGTTGCCGAACGCACAGTAACTTCTTTTGCAGAGACGTCAACCATGTGAGCATCGCCGTGCTCATTTAAGTGGGTGAAGGATTTATCCGCCATGTTCACCAATTCCTTAGATCGATGACGTCAACGGCAGTGCCCGCCGTTACCTCGCTTTGCCCTGATGGGATAACAATGAAGCAATCGGCCTTCGAGAGCCCTCCTACTGAGTGCGAGCCTTGCCCGCGTACCGGCGTGACCTTAGCCTTATCCGCACCGGTGAACTTAGCCCGCACAAACTGGCGCTTTGCCGGCGGCGAAGTTAACTCCACCTCGCATATTGCTTGCACATATGGCCGATCGATATCTTCATGCCCTTGCATTGTCCGAATCACCGGACGCACGAAAGTCTCAAAGGAAACATAAGCGCTCACCGGATTGCCCGGCAGCGTAATTATCGGGGTGTTATTCGGCCCAATGTGCCCGTAGCCCTGAGGCATACCCGGATTCATGGCCACTTTCGCAAATGTGACCGTCCCCAACTTGCTAAGCACGGCCTTAACGGTGTCGTACGCACCCATGCTCACCCCGCCACTGGTGATGATCAGATCTGCGAAATGCAATTGATCTTCCAGGGCGGTCATGAATATTTCTTCATCGTCAAGCACCGGCGGGACTCTAAATTCCACCGCACCTGCCTCCTGCGCCGCCGCAACCAGCAGATAACTATTCGAATCGGTAATCAGACCTTTACGTAGCTCAGTGCCAGGCTCCACCAATTCACTGCCGGTCGAGATCACCACCACACGCGGTTTCGGATGCACCAGAACTGAGCCTTTTCCAACCGAAGCAAGTAGCGATAATTGCCGCGAGGTCAGGTAGGTACCCGGGAGCATGACAACTTCACCCATCAACACATCCTCGCCGGCCAATCGAACATTTGCGCCAAAACTCACCGGTTCATTTATCTGCACAAAGTCGGTTCCGCCATCGGTTTTCTCAACCGGCACCACCGAGTCAGCACCATCGGGCATTGGTGCTCCCGTCATGATGCGAATCGCAACACCACGAGTCACCACTTCGGTTGCTCGAAAGCCCGCCGGTACGTCGTCCACCACCGTCAACCGGGCCGGGTGCTCATTGCTCGCGCCGACCAGGTCACCCGCAATTACCGCGTAGCCGTCCATGGATGAGTTGTCAAAGGACGGCAGCGGCCACGGAGCCGAGACTTCACTCGCCAATACACAACCATGCGCATCTAAAAGTGGCATATCGATTGGGGCAAGGGCGTGGACGCCTTCAAGTACCTGCGCTCGGTACTCCTCAACGCTGAGCATGTGACAAGCCTATGGGTTTAGCGGTGGGCTCAAGTTTCGGTGCTCGATCGACCGCCGAGGAGCGAATCGCCCTCACCACATCCTCCAAGGCTTGCACTGAATGCCCACTCACAAAGGTGTCGACATAGGGCAAGGCCGCTGCCATCCCGCCCGTCAATGGCTCGAAGGACGCCACTGCTTTTCGTGGGTTTACCCAAATGATGCGATGGGCTAGCCGTGAAAGTCTTTCCATCGAAGTTCGAACCAAGGCTGGGTCCTCGATCTCCCACCCGTCAGAAATAATCACGAGTACGGCCCCCCGCGCTATCCCTCGCCGGCCGTACTCATTAATGAAACGTTTCAAGGTCTCACCTATCCGAGTGCCACCGGACCAGTCTGGCGCAGCCGAGGCCGCCTTTCGATAGGCAATATCTGGATTAGTTATTGACAGAGCCCGAGTTAGCCGCGTCAACCGGGTTGCGAAAACAAATGCCTCCGCACCAATGGCGAGCACCCCACCCCTTGCCAGATGCAAATACACCCGGGCGTACGGCTCCATGGACCCGGAAATATCTGCGATAAAGACGATGCGCCTTGGGCGTGGAACGCGAGCGCGCTTGACCAGCTTTACCGGATCGCCGCCGGTTCGGTAAGAAGCTCGCAAAGTCTTACGAATATCCAAGCGCCTGCCGGCAGTATTCGTCCTTTCGCGTCGCCCTTTGCGCATAGGCGGTACCAACGGCAACTGTTCGATCAATTTCCGAATGAGAATTAACTCTTCTTCGGTCACCGCAGCGAAATCTTTATTCGAAAGGCGCTCGTCGGTGCTCATAGCAGCGATCATGCTGGCCTCCTCCGTGCCATCTTCATTTTCATCACGCGCTCCAGGAGTGGCGCTGCTTCCGCGGGGGTTGTTATTCGACTCCCCGGTACGTTCGGGGTCTCCCGGCCTGCGTTCACCGGTGGGCGCGGCCGACGCTGGCGCTTGATGTGAACTGTCACCTCGAAAGTCAGCCATGTCGACAATGCCGCGAAAAACCTGAGCAAAGACCCGATCATAAATATCAACTTGGTCGTGCGCGGTGATCAAATTGACCCGGCCCAGCCAATACAAATCGGTCAGACTCTGCGGTTCTGCGAGGGTTACGGAGGTGGCAAATCTTGCACTTCGCTCGGGAGTAACTGGCACTCCTGCCTCATGGAGCAAGTGACCGAAAGACCCCGCAATTTGCGCGAGCTCAGGCACCGGCGACCCAGTCAAAGCCTTGCTCTCGCACTAAGTCCTGATCCTCTCGGTACTTAAGCACTGAACCCAAGGTCTGCGAAACCGCTTCAGCGCTCAGCCGGTCAACGCCTAACAGCATTGACGCATGTACCCAGTCGATCGCTTCTGCAACACCCGGTGGTTTTTGCACGTCTAAGCTGCGAAGCCGCTGCACTGCTCCTGCTATTTGCGCAGCTAGTTCCGGTGAGGCCTCCGGGACCCGCAAACGAACAATCGATATGGCGTGCTCAAGATTCGGGTAGTCGATCCAGTGGTAAAGGCAGCGCCGCTTCAGGGCGTCATGCAGATCGCGGGTGCGATTGGAAGTCAAGATCACAACGGGCGGAATTGTGGCCCGCAGCGTGCCGAGCTCTGGAACAGTGACGGTCGACTCGGCCAACATTTCAAAAAGGAATGCCTCAAACTCCTCATCAGCGCGATCGATCTCGTCGATTAACAACACCGCAGGGTTTGGGCCTTGGTGTTCCAATGCTTGCAAGAGCGGGCGCTCGACTAAATACTCGCGACTAAAAAGGGATTCTTCGGCAAGATCTGATCCGCGAGCCTCCGCAAGTCGGATCCCAAGTAGCTGCCGAGGGTAGTTCCATTCGTACAAAGCTTCAGAGGCGTCAATCCCTTCGAAGCATTGCAGTCGAATGAGCGGGGTGTCGAGCATCGTCGCGAGCGCTTTGGCCGCTTGAGTTTTGCCCACCCCGGCTTCACCTTCCAGCAACAAAGGTTGTGGGAGACGAACCGCGCAAAATAGTGCCGTGGCCAGGCCTATTTCGGTCAAGTAGTCATGCTCGGCAAGCCCTGCTATCAAATCTTGTGGTGATGAAATTTGGTCGGCGATGTTCACGCGACTCCTGCGAACTTGGCTGGATCACTTAGGAACTTCTCCTTGCATCCAAGGCAGCAGAAGTACCAGCGAGAACCGTCATGATCTGCATGAATACTGGATTCGACCGCGGCGACCACCATGTTGCAGATCGGGTCATTTGCCAATGCTGCGTCACTGGCTGAGTCACCGGCGTAGACCACATCGCCTTTCCCGGCCCCAAGTAACGGCAATTCTCGGATCCTTTTCGGAGCTCGCCTACCTTCAATGATCTCAGCAAAAATAGATAGGGCGATCTCTTCTGGGGTTTGTGCGCCGATATTTAACCCGGCCGGGGCATGTACGCGAGCCCGCATGTCAGGGGTGACATCGAGCGAATCGAGTACGGCCGACCCTCGCTTGGGGCTGGCGACAAGCCCTACATAAGGGACATTCGCTTTTAGCGCTGAGATGATCGCCGCTTCCTCATCATCACCGTGCGAGGCAAGAATTACCGCATCAACATTGGTTAGCGGCCCTGTTACCCATGGAGCAACCTCATAGCCCAAGGTGGAGCCGATTGCATTTAATGCCTGAGCGATTGGGCTATCACCAAGCACTCGCACGAGCGGTGCTGGAAAAACCGGCTCCATAAAAATCTCCAAGGTGCCACCGGAAAGGCAGGGGTTGTGGACCACTAACTTCCCGTGTTGATCAGGTTCAGGGATTGGTGCGATACGCAGCAGTACACATTCGCCGGTGTCCAAAGCCGAAAGCCCTTGGGCTCGCACCGTCGCCTCAGCACATTGCCCACCAACGAAACCCACCATAGTCCCGTCACCAAGGATCAGTGCTTCGTCACCGGGCTTGGCTGAAGTTGGCTTCTCCGCAAATACAACACGGGCGTGCACGAAAGGAATCCGACTAGCCGTTAGCTGATCGGCCCTTTCGCGCACTGCCCGTCTTGTCATGCTCAACTTTCTTCAGTTACTCGATTGCCATATCCACGCGGATGGGATTGCCTTGAATCGCCCGCCACACATTGGATGGGGTCAACGGCATGTCCGCGTGCCTTACCCCAAATGGGCTCAGCGCATCTATTACCGCATTGACCACAGCCGCCGGTGATCCAACGGTAGCTGATTCACCAACGCCCTTTGCCCCGATCGGGTGATGGGGTGATGGGGTGACGGTTTCACCAAGCTCCCAGTCTGGGCACTCTACGGCCGTCGGGAGCAGGTAGTCCATGAAGGAACCACCCAGATTGTTGCCATCGTTATCGAAGGCAATTAGCTCCATTAAGGCCATCCCGACACCATCAGCCAAGCCACCATGGACCTGGCCTTCGACGATCATCGGGTTAATGCGCGTGCCGCAGTCATCAACCGCAATGAATCTACGCACTTTGACCTGCCCGGTCCCTGGGTCCACATCCACAACGCAGATATAGCAGCCGTAGGGATAGGTGAGGCTTGGTGGGTTGTAAACCGCCGTCGCGTCAAGGTGGCCTTCAACCCCTTCGGGCAGTTCGAGTGAACTGTGCGAAAGCAGGGCGATTTCGGCAATTGTCTTGCCCCGCTCCTTATCGCCTTTCACGTACCAACGACCTAACTCCCAGTCCAGGTCATCTGGTGCACACTCCAAAGCGGCCGCCGCAACGATGCGAGCGCGATCACGAACCTTGCGCGCCACCACCGATGCTGCAGCGCCCGAGACAGGAGTAGACCGCGAACCATAGGTACCGAGGCCAAATGGCGTGTTATCAGTATCGCCATGAAGGACTTCAATATCCTCAGGTGGAATACCCAGCTCATGGGCGACAATTTGCGCGAAAGTTGTCTCATGACCTTGCCCCTGGCTCTGCACCGACAAACGCAGTTGCGCTTTGCCGGTCGGGTGTACACGCAATTCAATGCCATCGGCCATACCTAAGCCGAGGATGTCCATGTCCCTGCGGGGGCCCGCGCCTACTCCTTCGGTGAAGAAAGAAATCCCGATACCCATGTATTCGCCGCGAGTGCGTTTTTCGGCTTGCTCACGACGAAGTTCGTCATAACCGGCCATCTCCATCGCCACCCGCATCGTCTTTTCATATTGACCTGAGTCATACTCCCAACCGGTCGGTGAGGTGTACGGGAACTGCTCTGGACGCAACAGATTCTTCAAGCGAAGTTCGGCCGGATCCATCTGCAATTCCTGAGCTAGACAATCCACCACCCGCTCAATTACATAAGCAGCCTCAGTAATACGGAACGAGCACGCATATGCGACCCCTCCCGGGGCCTTATTCGTGTATACCGGCGTCACTTTGCAATGTGCGTCTGGATAGTCATATGACCCTGAGAAAATATTGAAGAAACCTGCCGGGTAATTAGTCGGCTGGGCCACCCCATTAAATGCACCGTGATCGGCCAGAACATCTACATCAACAGCCAAAATTTTGCCCTCTTTGGTGGCTGCGATGGAGGCTGTCATGTGGTAGTCGCGAGCGAAACCCGTGGAAATTAGATTCTCGTTGCGATCTTCCATCCACTTAACCGGCTTACCGGTGACGATCGTGCCGATAACCGAAAGCACGTAACCGGGATAGACCGGCACCTTATTGCCGAACCCACCACCGATATCTGGGCTGATAATCCGGATTTTCTGCTCTGGGAGCCCAGCTACCATCGCGTACACCGTGCGGTGCGCATGTGGTGCCTGTGTTGTCGTATACATGGTCAATTGCCCGGTCACTTTGTCGAGGTATGACACTGAACCGCAAGTTTCCATGGGAGATGGGTGCACCCGCGGGTACATGATCTCCTGAGTGACAACTACGCAATTGGGGTCTGCCTTAGCAGCGGCCATTGCCGCGGCTGTCGACTCCGCATTACCGGATTCCCAGGTTTTGTTCCCATGAACGTCAGTAATGCTGTTATCCGTTTGACCCTTATCGTCACGAATAATCGGTGCTCCAGCATCCATGGCGCGCTTGGCATCCATGACCGGCTCCAATATTTCGTACTCAACATCAATCAACTCAAGTGCATCCTTGGCGATGTACCGGGTTTCAGCGATGACATAAGCCACCTCCTGCCCTTGAAAACGAACTTTGTCCGTCGCAAGAACCGCCTGCGTGTCGTAGGAAAGCGTAGGCATCCAGGCGAAGTTGTCACCGAGAAGTGATGGACGCGGAATTCCTTCCAGGATTTTTCCGGTAATTACAGCCACTACCCCTGGCAGTGCTTCTGCGGCAGAGGCGTCGATTGAAATAATCCGCGCGTGAGCATGCGGGCTTCGCAAGATGGCGCTGTGCAGCATGCCTGGCAGATTTACATCGTCAACATAGTTACCTTGGCCACGCACAAAACGTACGTCCTCGACTCGACGCATGGAACCAAACCCGATCGGGTTTC
>WLHM01000230.1 GCA_009702725.1 Actinomycetota bacterium
CCTGAACCCCTGGGATGAGCCCCGCTCCCGAACCAGTCACCGCACAGTGAGCTACGGAGCCCGATGTAGCGTCAGCAGTAGGCAAGTGACGTCCTACTACTACCCGGGGGAACCATGTGCACGAACTTCAAGACCAAGAAGGCCACCGACGGAAGCGTCGTGATCGGGCGCAGCCTTGAATTCCCGACCGAGATGCCGACGGCACTGGCTGCGCTGCCCGCTGACTATTCGGGCGTGGGAGTGGCCTCCGGCGGGAAGCCGGGCAAGGCCTGGTCGGCAACCCACGGGATCGTGGGTATGTGTGCATTCGGCAAGCCCGAGTTTCTGATTGATGGCATGAATGATGCGGGACTCTCTGCTCATCTCCTCTATATGCCAGGTGGCTACTGCACCTACCAGCCGTTCATTGGTGATGGATCTGATCTCTGCGAGGCCGACCTCATCGCGTACCTGCTCGGTACGTGCTCGACCATCGTTGAGGTAAGGGCGGCCCTTCAGGGCAGCAATATTTGGGGCTTCGATCCCGGCATGGGCTTCGCCCCGCCGATTCACTGCCTGGTGCACGATGAGACCAGCTCGATCGCAATCGAACTTCATCCGTCAGGCTGGGTTATCGTCGAAAATCCGACCGGGGTCGGCACAAATTCGCCATACATGGACTGGCACCTGACCAACCTGAACAACTACGTCGGGCTGAGCAATAACACCCCGGCCGATCAAACCTTCGGCACCTTCACGATCGCCGCCGCGGGTCAGGGCCAAGGCCTGATGGGCCTGCCCGGTGACTTCACTCCGCCGGCCCGCTTCGTGCGCGCAGCTGCGCAGGTGGCGCTCTCGGATGTGCCGGTAACGGGAGCTCAGGCCGAGCAGTTCGCCATGCACATCCTGAATTCATTCGACATGGTGCCCGGCCTTGTCAAGGAGTCCTTCGGGGCCGCAGGGATCGTGGACGAAGTGACAGTCTGGGACACCATCTGCAATCTCACGGGCAAGCGCTACGCGTACCGAACGGTCACCGACCCGACCTGGTACGTAGTGGACCTCGCGGCAACTGACTTCACCAAGGCGGCGCGTGTTCAGCCAATCTCGTTCGCCGGTGGCTTCACGCCGGTCGGTATCTGAGAGCAGCAACGTAGTGATCACCGCTGCTCCGAGCAGCAAGGTCTGTTGCCCCGCGGCTTACGCATGGGCAATACGTACACTTGCCCCATATGGCTATCAGGAATCTCATCAGTGTCGAAACGGCAACGAAGTCATATGGCGAGCGGCCACTACTTGACGGTGTGTCTTTAGGGGTTGGCGCAGGCGAACGCATCGCGGTGGTCGGCCGCAATGGCGCTGGCAAAACCACCCTGCTTCATGCGCTAGCCGGGTTGGAGCCACTGGATTCTGGTCGGGTAACCATCGGTTCGGATGTCGCCCTCGGGCTGGTCTCACAGGCCGAGGTGGTCGACCCGGATCAAACAGTGGGTCACTACATCGTGCCCGGGCAAGATGTGCACGAGTGGGCAACTAGCGCACGGATCCGCGAAGTGCTCACCGGATTGCTCGGTGGGTTCGACGAGGCACTGCTGCTTCGCACCTTTGCCCGGCTATCTGGTGGTGAGCGCCGACGCGTTCAGCTGGCGCGCGCCTTGATTGCTGATCTTGATGTTTTGCTACTTGATGAGCCGACCAACCACCTCGACGTTGAAGTAGTCGCTTGGCTTGCTGAGTACCTGAAAGCCCAGTCCAAACTCGCAGTGGTGATTGTCACCCATGATCGCTGGTTCCTTGATGCACTATGTGAGCGCACCTGGGAGGTTGTGGGCGGCGCAGTCGAAGAGTATGAGGGTGGTTATTCGTCCTTCGTGCTCGCCAAGGCGGAGCGTTTTCGTCAGGCTTCAGCAAGTGAGGCTAGGCGACAAAACCTGATGCGCAAGGAGCTAGCTTGGTTGCGGCGTGGTGCTCCTGCGCGTACCACGAAACCGAAGTTCCGAATCGAAGCCGCGAATGAACTGATAAGCAATGAGCCGCCACCGCGCGACAGCGTTGAATTGTTGTCATTTCCCGGATCCAGGCTTGGTAAAACTGTTTATGAACTAAATGACGCGACCCTAACGGTTGGGCAAGAAAACGCCGATGGGCCGATTGAACTCCTTGATCACTGCACCTGGAATATCGGCCCCGGTGATCGCATAGGCATCATCGGTTCTAATGGAGCGGGCAAGACTTCGTTGATCCGAATGTTGGTCGGTGAGGTGGCTCCGTCCAAAGGTGCTATGAAGACCGGTGTCACAGTGAAAGTCGCATATCTGTCTCAGCACCTTGAAGAGTTAAACCCGAAATGGCGAGTCCTCGAAGCAGTTGAGCACGTAGCTTCCAGGGTTGATCTGGGCAAAGGCCGCGAGTTAACCGCATCGCAACTTTGTGAAAGTTTAGGGTTTAACTCTGACGCCCAATGGACTCAAGTTGGTGACCTATCGGGGGGTGAGCGTCGCCGCTTGCAGTTGACCAGACTCTTGATGAATGGGCCGAACGTCCTGATTCTTGACGAACCGACGAACGATTTCGATGTTGAGACTCTGACCGCACTTGAAGATCTTTTAGATGGCTTCGCCGGCACCCTGTTGGTGATTTCACATGATCGCTATTTCCTTGAGCGAGTTTGTGATGACTTTGTCGGGCTTTACGGCGACCGGAAGTTGTCATCACTTACCGGCGGGATCGACGAGTATCTAGCTGTGCGCCGGTCACAAGGGTCGAATAATAAATCTGCTTCAGCGAAGCCGATTACCTCATCGGCCGATCAAAGGGTGACGGCCAAGGCAATTACCCGCGCCGAAAGGCAGATCGAAAAGCTGGATAAACGCGAGCATGAGATCCATGCTGAATTGATCGAGCACTCCACTAACTTTGAATTAATCGCGACCCTGAACGCCGAACTACTGGAATTGCAAGCCACCAGAGTTTCGCTGGAGAATCTGTGGCTCGAACTGACCGAGGCCATGGCCTGAGTCGGCGCTCCGGGCAAAATCGGAATAGATTGGGCTCATGGAAAGGTCACACCGGGTCGTAATTGTTGGGGCGGGCTTCGCTGGGCTGACCTGCGCCCGCGAATTGGCAAAAAACGCCGCGGTCCACGTCACGGTAATTGATCGAAACGCCTATCAAACTTTTTCGCCATTGCTTTACCAAGTGGCGACCGGAGGGCTCCCCGAGGACGACATCGCCTACCCGGTTCGGGCGGCAATCCCTGGTGTCGACTTCCACCGCGGCGAGGTGGTTCGGATCGATCCGCTCGCAAAGAACCTGCGCTTGGCTGATGCGACGGTAATCAACTGGGATGAGTTGGTGCTGGCCACCGGTAGCGTGGGTGCCACCTTCGGTGTGCCCGGGGTTGCTGAGAACGCACTGCAGATGAAGTCAATTCAAGAGGCCC